>NZ_JBFAET010000054.1:0-49750 GCF_040642095.1 Streptomyces sp. NPDC020362 | reverse complement strand
CCGCCGGCGCCGCGCAGGCAGGCACGGCGCCGGCGGGCAAGGAGAGCTGACTCCGGAACAGGCGACGGCCACCCCCGCACTGGTGAGCGGCCTGCGCGATCCGGCACCGGCGGCGGCGACCCCGGCGGGCGCCGCGCGCGCCTGCCTCGCCGCGAAGCGGGACCGCCACCGGATCGCGGATCCCGCCCGCGATCCGGAACCCGCGGGGACCGACACGGCGGGCGTGCGTGAGACCGTGCGGCTGCGCCAGACGTACCACGGTGTTCCCGCCCTGGACGGCGAGTACATCGTGCGCATGGACCGCAAGGACGGCAGACGGATCGTCGACGTGGCCACCGGCGAGGACAGGGTGATCCAACAGTCCGCCCCGGGAACGAGCCTGGGACCGGCGGCCGTCACCGGCGATCACGTGTACTGGCTGCTCGACGGGGCCGACCAGAACGGCACGACGGCTCTGCGCCGTGCCGGGCACGACGGCTCGGGCATCACGGACCTCAGCCCGGAGACCGGCCCGGACGCGCTGAACATCTCCGACCTGACCGTGTCCGGGCAGGTGGTGACGACAGTCGCCCGCAAGCCGGTGACCGGCCTGAGCGACGAGTCGCTGTCCAGGCTCCGGCAGTTCGCGGCGGACAAGGGCGATGGACTGCGCAGGAGCCGGGTCTCCTGCAACCGGGGGCGAGCAGCTCTCCGCCGCCGAGGCCACCGGTGCGCAGGTGATCCGGCTCGACGCGACCACCGGTGTCAGTGACGTGGTCACCCGCACGCGTCCGGTCGGCACCTGCGGCTGACCCGGCCCGACGGTGCCGTGCCCCGCCCGTCATGGTTCACATCCATGGACCTTGCCCATGTGGGTGTACATGACGGGGCGGGCTGTGCAAGGCTCCATCAACTTCCTTTCACTGCCGCCGAGTTGGAGGATGCGGGCCGATGGAGCTCTCCCGACGCACCGTGCTGACCACGGCGGCCTCGGCCGCCGCGCTGTACACGGCGCCGACGACGGCGGCCCGGGCGGCGGAGCAGACCCCTGCGGCCGTCGTCCGCACCCTCAGGTCCGCCGCCGACTACGCGATCGGCAAACTCCGCACCGTCGCCCCGAACGTGACGGCCTTCCCGGTCGGCACGAAGTTCGAGAAGTGGGTCTACGCGCAGAACGGCGACTGGGTCGGGGGGTTCTGGCCCGGCACGCTCTGGATGGCCTGGCTCCACAGCGGCGACGACACCTTCCGCACCCTGGCGCTCGACTCCGCAAAGAAGCTCGCCCCCCGCCAGAACGACACCGGCACCCACGACCTGGGCTTCCTCTTCTACCCCTCCTGGGTCACCGCCTGGCGTCTGACCGGCGACGACACCTGGCGGACCGGTGCCGTCCGCGCCGCCGACTCGCTGAGCCGGCGCTACAACCCGAACGGCCGTTTCATCCGTGCCTGGGGAGCGCTGAACGATCCGAACAACGCGGGCCGCATCATCATGGACACGATGATGAACCTCGACCTGCTCGCCTTCGCGACCGAGCAGACCGGCGACGCGAAGTACCTCGACATCGCCACCGAGCACGCGCGGACCGCCCAGCGGGTGTTCCCGCGCCCGGACGGCTCCACGCCCCACGTGTACGACTTCGACCCCGCCACCGGAGCACCGATCGGCCCCGGCACCGTCCAGGGCTACAGCCCCACCTCCTGCTGGGCGCGCGGACAGGCCTGGGGCATCTACGGGTTCACCACGGTCCACCGCCGCACCGGCGACCGGCAGTTCCTCGCGACCGCACGCGGGCTGGCCGACTACGCGCTCGGAGCCCTGAGCCCCGATCACGTCCCCGTGTGGGACTACCGGGCGCCCCAGCAGCCGTACGACGTCAAGGACGCCTCCGCAGGCGCGATCATGGCCTGCGGTCTGCTCGACCTGTCCGCGGCGACCGGCCGCCCGGAGTACCGGCAGGCCGCCCTGCGTCTGCTGACCGCACTCGCTCAGACCTGCCTGACCAGGAACTCGACGCGTGCCGAGGCCGTCGTCGCCCGCTGCACCCGCAACCGCCCCGCCGAGGACGGCATCGAGATCTCCCTCCCGTACGCCGACTACTACCTCCTGGAAGGCATCCTGCGCGTGCTGCGCCCGCAGGACGTCGACCGGGCGATCGACCTGTCCGGCCCGAAGTGAGGGTGCCTGCACGCGGCAACACCTCCAAGCCCTGCCCAGGGCTCGGTGATCGTCCTCAGTCGGCGTGCGGGGTCCGGACCCGGCCGCCGGACTGGGTGAAGATGTCGTTCACCACCTTCTGGGCCAGGCCCCTGTCCTTCTCCGGGACGTCCACCTTCACCCACACGCGCCAGGTCAGCTGCCTGCCCTTGCTGTTCCAGACGAAACTCCGGCGCAGATACATGGCGTACCGTTGCTCCCGGCCCACGGTCCTGGTCTCCTGCGCGTAGTCGGCCGTACCGCGCCCGGGGGACGACGGGACGCTCGTCCACCGGGGGTCGCCGTACTTCAGGAGAGCACGCTCGTAGGCGCCGGCGTCTCTTTCGTGACAGGAGGCCCCGCAGCCGAGGTTGGACGCGATCCGGATGCTGATGTCGGGCACCGGCCCGGGCGCCGCCGGCGTGGCGGAGCGCTCACACTCGTACGTGAGGAGATCGCCCTCTCCGCCGGTGAGACAGAAGAGCGGCTTGGGCGCGCGGAAGGCGAACGGCAGGCGCCAACTTGCCCACACGTACGACCGCTCCCTCTCCTTCCAGGTCGCTCCGTACACGGACTGCCCCGGGACGTGGGTGTACTTGGCCAGCCTCGTGCCCTGCTTCGGGACCTCGGCGCGCGGAACATCGGCCAGTCGGCGCCGGCTCGCCGTCAGCGTCCCCGTCCCGTGCCCGCCACCGGAGTCGTCCAGGCCCGCGCGCCGCAGGAAGTCACGCATCAGGATCTCCGCGATCTCCCTGGTGCGCTCCCGGCCGGCGAACTCCTCGGCGTAGGTGACGAGGAACAGAGCGTTGCCGACCCGTACCCGCACCATCGTCTGCCAGGGCTCGGTCTCCATGGCCGACATCCCGAACCTGTCCTTCTTGACGAGTTCGGCGGCCTCGTCACCGAGCCCGGCCAGCCGCCGCTCCCCCTTCGCGAGAGGCTGCTTCCCGATGGTGCGGAACTGCTCGGTGGCGTACCGGACTCCATTCAGCTCCTTGTTCGACTTCCAGCCCACGGAGGCGATCCCGATCTCCACGTCCGGTGAGAACGGGGACTGTTCGGAGGCGACGCACACATTGCCGCCCGGGACGGACGGCAACAGGCCCGGCAGCATGAAGATGTGCGTCTTCGTACGGGCCGACTTCGTGCCGTCGGTCATGATCTGCTGCATCTCGTGGCCGTCCAGCAGCGAACACGCCTCGGGAGCGAAGGCGACCGGGTCCGGCGGCGGCTCGGCGGACGCGGCGCTGAAGAAGAGGACGAACAGCGCGAGGGCACCGAACACGGAGGCCGAGAGCGCGAACGGTGGCCGCATCGGAGTACGGAGTCGGGACTCACCGGTGTCGTAGGCCTCCGCCAGGCGGTCCCGCAGCTCGATGTGCCGGAACCGGTACACGCCCCCGGCCTGCCGCAGCACCCCCCTGGCATGCGCGTCCTCGAGGAATGCCGTGAGGCGCCAGGGGAGCCGGCCGGTGACCGCCAGCCAGAGGCGGGCCGCGTTGTACCGGCCCCAGGCCGAGAACCCAGCGGCGTACAGCCACCAGGCGAACAGCGTGGCGGCCACGGCGAACGCCCAGTCGCGCGTGGTCGCGACGTGTGGGCTGCGGTGGGTCCACTGCCAGACGCAGAACACCATCGGGGGCAGGCCCAGCGGAAACAGCGAGGACGCCGGCTCACCCTGTCCGAGCCTCAGCGGCGCGAGCCAGCCCAGGGTGAGCACCAGGCGCCGGTCGGCGCGGAGCACCTCTCTCGGGGACAGGCCCACCGCCGGATCGGCGAACCGCCACACGGCGGCCACGACCGGTTGCAGCTGGGCCCCGAGGACGAGCACACAACAGCCCGCCACCACCCACCGGTGGGCCACGGCCGCGGCGACGGCGGCCCCGACGGTGAACACGGAGGCCGCGGTCACCAACCGCACCTTCCGTGCCCGCAGCGCCGCGCGCACCCGCGTCCCCGTCGGCCGGGCGAACCGCCACGGGGAGGGGCGTTCGCCGTCGGGGTCGGCGGCAAAGCCGTAGAGGGTGAGCAGGCAGGTCAGGGCGAACGCGCCCCACACCGACGGCCACGCACCCCACCATGCGGCTCCCACGCCGGTCCACGCCACCAGCAGGACCAGCAGCAGGTACGCGGGCGCCAGACACAGTCCCCGCACCGGCCACGGCATCTCCTCCTGCAGCCGCCACCACGCGAAGTCCTGCTCGTTGGCGGCCTTCATCCGGGTGGCGAGGAAGCCCACCCACCGGCGCGCGTCGCTGGGCTCCCAGCCGCCGTGCTCGGCGCGGATGTCGTGGGAGGTGCTGTAGGCGGTGTCGAGGAAGGCGTCGTACAAGTGCCGTTCCAGTACGCCCTCCTCGGTGAACCGGCCCCGGGACAGCAGTTCCCGGGGATGGTTGCCGTCCCAGCCGTAGGCGACCCGGGCCAGTCCGGCCATGAGCGGCACGCGCAGCACCTCGCGCAGCCGTACCGTCTCGGCGGACACGTCGTGCGCATCGCGCAGCCGGTCCAGGACCGGTGCCCAGGGGGAGCGGTCCGAGCCCGAGGGGTTGAGGTACGTGCCGACGGCGTCGTCCGTGAGGCTCTGGAGGACGATCTCCGTGCGAGTGAACACGCTCGGGTCGGGTGCGTGCTCGCGGTACTCGTCCTGACGGCTGGTGAGGACGAACGGCCTTCCCCGCAGGCTCTCGCCGAGCTGGCGCAGGGCGTCCTTGCGGCGTGCGGCGGGCAGTTCGTCGAATCCGTCGAGGATCAGCAGGACGCGGTCGGTGGAGCGCAGGAGGTGGAGGGCGACGTCGTGGGGGCGGACCCCGGGCACGGGCGTGCACACCTGGGGACAGTCGGCGGCCAACTGCCGGGCCAGCCATTGGGCCAGTCCCCGGCGCGGGTTCCAGGACGCGAGGGAGACCACCAGAGGGACGGGCCCGGGAGAGTCCGGGGCGCGTGCGTCCAGCAGTTCGGAGGCGAGCCGCAGGGCCAGCACCGTCTTGCCCGCGCCCGCACCGCCGAGGACGACGAGCCGCCGGTCGGGGGTGCCTTCGAAGTACCCGGAGATGGAGGCCCGTGGCTCGTCCCCCGCGGGCGTCCACTCCACCTCGATGGGGTGGGGTTCCGCGATGTGCAGCAGCCGCTCGTCGCGGGCGTACTGCCGCCGCAACACCTCGGCGAGACCGTCGGCGACCCGCTGGAGGTGCTCCGGCGACTGCCAGGCCCGGTCACGCCTCCTGCGCCGCGCGGCCAGCACACGTGCGGCCAGGGCGGACGCCACGGCCAGGGCCAGCAGCAGCCAGCCGAGCCGAACCGGGCCCGGGTCGTAGCCGCGGGGGAGCGGCAACTCGGGCCGTACGGCGACGAGATACAGCCCGAAGCCCGCGACCAGCCCCCGTACGCCCACCGCCACGTGCGGCTGGACGTGCAGGTTCACGATGTCGCGCGCCTGGATGAGGAGGCCCTGCCGGCCCCCGCTGGTGATGTTGTGAGTGTCCCCCGAGGGCCGGCTGTGCCCCGTCACCTGGCGCCTATCCGCCGTGGTTGCCGAGGTTGATGTCGCCGTTGATGTCGCGGGCCTGGATGACGGTCTGCTGCCGACCGCCGGAGACCTCGCTGTGCACGTCGCCGGACCCGGTCCGCGCCGAGTCGAGGGCGTCCTGCCGCCAGGCCCGCAGGGCATCGGCGAACGCGGGGTCCTGCCGGGCCCGCTCGGCCAGCACCTGCGCCAGCCGCTCGGCGCGCGCGGCGCGTTCCGCGCTGCCGACCGCGGCGGCGAGGGCGGTCAACTCGCCCTCGCCGCTGGGTCCTGTGTCCGTCCGGCGTCGGACCAGACCGCGCAGGGACGTCCATATCTGCTGCCCGGCGGCACCGGCCGTGCCGCTCGCGAGAGCCATCAGCAGTTCCGGCGCTATCGGTTCCATGGACACCTCTTTGCGCTTGCCTGGACACGCTTCGTGCATCGAGCGTAGGGCAACTACCCCGAAGACAGGTCCCCAAGACAGGCCCGGAAGACGAACCTGAAGCGGAGACCTCGGGGCTCGGGGGGACGACCGCGGCCGTGTCAGCCGGTGGGCCGGCGCGCGTACACCTCGATCTCGATCTTCATACGGGGGTCGGCCAGGCCGCACACCAGCATGGTCGCGGCCGGGCGGACGTCACCGAAGCAGCGCCGCAGGAGTGGCCAGCAGGGCTCGAAGTCCTCGCGGTCGGGCAGCAGATAGCGCACGCGTACGACGTCGGCAAAGCTGCAGCCCGCCTCGGTCAGCGCCGCCTCGATGGTGCGCAGGCACTGCTCTGCCTGTTCCACCACGTCGTCCGAGATGGTCATCGTGGTGTAGTCGAACCCGGTCGTCCCGGACACATGCACCCAGTCACCGTCCACCACGGCACGGGCGTAGCCGATCTGCTCCTCGAAGGCGGAGCCGCTGAGGATCGCACGTCGCTCTGTCATGCGCCGAACGCTAGGTGACCTGCACCGATACGTCTAATACCCCCCGTGGTGCGACCAGATATCTCCGTGCGTATCTCCGTGCGTACGGAGTGAGCGTCCGTGCGCCCGGCACGACCGTCCGCGACCGAGTGTCAGCACCTCCTGGCATGCTCACGCGCAAACAGTTCCCACGCGAAGGCAGCGACATGACCGATCGAACCCTGGTGGACGCCGAAGGATGGGCACTTCCGCTTCCCCCCGATCCCCTGAGCCCCGTTCCGGACGAGGTCGAACACGGGCTTGCGGCCTACAGGGCTTGCGATGCCCCGGCAGCGCAAGCCCTGCTGACCCCGATCGCCGGCGCAGGGCGCACCCACGCGTCCGGGCATGCGGCCATGGCGCTGGCAGGCGTCTCACTCGGCGAGAACGGTTTAGACGACTCCTGCCGAAAGTGGCTTGAGCAGGCGGCCGCAGGCGAGGACCCCTGGCTCGGCCCCTTGGCCGCCGTGATGCTCACTCCGGACTTCCTCTCCTGGACGTCCTCGGACTCCGGCCGCCTGCTCCGTCAGGGTCTCGCGGCCCAGCTCACCGGTGACCCGGACACGGCCCGGAACCGATTCGAGCAGACAGCCGACGTCTGCAAAGGCACGGAGACGGGGGACCTCGCCGACATCCTCCTCGGCAACCTCCTGCTGCAGAGCGGCGACCAGGCCGCGGCGCTCGAGCGGCTCAGGCACGCACGGGAGATGAGCGACGGCCTGTTCGCGGGCTATGCGGGTCACCTCGAAGGACACGTACTCATCGGGCAGGGCGACAAGAACGAGGCCGGCCATGTGCTCGGGTATGCGCACGGCGAGTCCCACCCGTTCGCATGCGGTACCAAAGGGCTGCACCCCTGGGTTGCCGTCCGGTTCGGCGAACTGCTGGCGGGCGACTTGTTCGGCCTTGACCTCGTTCACGACCAGATGGAGAGGAGTGGCGTGAGCGAGGGCGAGATCGTGCGTGAGCCCTTCGAAGCCGTCTTCGACCGCAAGGAGGTCAGCCGTCCCGCTCTGGTGGACATCGGCTTCCATCTGTTCCCTCACGACGCTGATTTCGAGCCGGTGCACGCGGGACTGGACCGCCTGAAGACCTGGAGCGATGAACGCTACGACCGCGGCCGCCGCCTGATCTTCGTGCTCCATGTCCTCGTCGAGGACCGCCGCAACGAGCAACGCACCCGCGGGTTGGCGGAGCTGCGGGAGAAGCTGGACCTTCCTACGCCCCGCTGAGCTCACCACGACGCTGTCGGTGCGTTCGCCAGAGCCCGGTCGCAGGCCGAACGCCGGGCGAACTGCCCCGATACGTCCCGTGCCGGACGTGGAGCGACCTGATATCTCTGGACGTATGGAGCGCCCCGCACTTCCCCTCCCACAGCTGCACGCCTTCGTCGTGCTCGCCGAGGAACTCCACTTCGGCCGCGCGGCCGCCCGGCTCGGCATCGCCCAGCCGCCGCTGAGCCAGCAGATCCGGCGCCTCGAGGACAAGGTCGGACATGCGCTGTTCAGCCGTGAGCCGGGACGGGTCACGATCACCCCGGCCGGCCGCGAACTGCTGCCCGCGGCCCGGCAGGCCCTCACCGGCCTCGCTGACGGCCTCGCGGCCGCCCGGGCCGTCGGCACCGGCCGGGCCGGCCGGCTGCGGATCGGTTTCGCCGCCTCCCTCGCCCTGACCGTGCTGCCCGGAGTGCTGCGCACCTTCCGGACCCACCACCCCGATGTGCACCTGGACATCCAAGAGATGACCACCGCACCGCAGATCGCCGCCCTGCACGACAAGGCCATCGACATCGGCCTGCTGCGCGAACCGCCCTCCGACGAGCCCGACATCGGCTTCCGGACCGTCCTCAGCGAGCCCTTCGTCGCCGTGCTGCCCGCCGCTCATCCGCTGGCCGCCCGACGGACCGTACCGCTCGCGGAGTTGGCCGACGCACCGTTCGTGCTGCTGCCCCGGGCGGTGGGACCAGGGCTGTACGACCGGATCACCGGCCTGTGTGCGGAGGCGGGCTTCACACCCCGCACCGCCCAGCACGCGGTCGAATGGCAGACCGTGTGTGCTCTCGTGGAAACCGGCCTGGGTGTCTCCCTCGCCCCGGCGAGCATCCGGCGCATCCGCCTCAAGGGCGTCGCGTTCCGCCGCATCGCCCCCGCCGCCGCCCGCACCCGGGTCGCCGTCGCCTGGCGCAGGAGCGACCCGAACCCGCTCGTCGCCCACCTCCTCGCGGCCGTCGGCAACGAGTGAGCGCGAGCGCAGGCAGCCGGTCACGGCGTTCGACACCGCGGCCCGCGCCCGGCACAGCGCAGTGCCGAGCGCCGACGACACCGCGCTGCCGAGCGCCGACGACACCGCACTCGACACCGCCGGACACCGGACACGTCCGCACGGCAGCGACGCCGAGGAGCCCTTCCCCGGCGTCGTGTGGTGAGTCGACCGGGTTCTGCACCACGGCCCCGAGATCGCCCTGCTCAGCGACCTCCACCGGGCCCGTCAGCGGCCGTAACGACGTTCCCGGGCGGCGTACGAGCGCAGCGCGCGCAACAGGTCGATCTGCCGGAACGCCGGCCACAGCACATCCACGAAGTGCACCTCCGCGTAGGCCGACTGCCACAGCAGGAACCCGGACAGCCGCTGCTCTCCGGAGGTGCGGATGATGAAGTCGGTGTCGTGCCCGCCCGGCGAGTACAGGTTGTCGGTGATGTGCTCCAGGTCGAAGTCGGCCGCCAGCTCACGGGGGTCGCCGCCGGTGGCGATGTGCTTGTCGAAGGCCGCCTTGACGGCGTCGACGATCTCGCGGCGGCCGCCGTAGCCGACGGCCACATCGACCTTGAGCCCGCCACGGCCGGCGGTCTGCGCTGCGGCCTCCTTGAGGACGCGGGCGGTGTTCCCGGGCAGCAGGTCGAGGGCCCCGATGATCTCGATCTCCCAGGGTTCCCCGGGAGCGCAGATGCGCCGGACGGTCTCCTCGATTATGTCGAGCAGGGGGCCGAGTTCGTCGGCCGGCCGGTGGAGGTTGTCGTCGGAGAGCATCCACAGCGTGACGTGCTTGATCCCGGCATCGGTGCACCAGTGCAGGAAGTCCGAGACCCTGGCGCCGCCGACGCGATAGCCCTCGCGGACGTCCTGATGCCCCGCACCCCGTGCCCAGCGCCGGTTCCCGTCCAGCATGATCGCCACATGCCGTGGCCGGGGCAGGCCCTCCAGCTTGCGGTTCAGGCGCCGTACATAGACCGCTTCCAACGCCGAACGCAAGGCCTTCATCGCCACACCGATGTCCCTTCTCCTACCCGTGTTTGAGGGCGCCACGATAGTGCCCCGCCGCCCGCCGGGGCCAAGCGGGAACGGACGGCCGGCGGACACGGACCGGCTACGCTGCGGGCGTGACCGGTCGACCGATGAGCCGCCGGGGCCTGCTGGAGGCCGCTCTCCTCGCCGGCCCCGCGGCCGCCCTGGCCGGATGCTCCGGGGACACCGGACCGGTGTGGCGGCTCAGGCTCGCGACGGGCCCTGAGGGCGGGCCGTACAACGCCTTCGGGAAGGCACTGGCCGCGCAGGCCGCACGGACCGCGCCCCGCCTGCACATCACCCCCGTCAGCACCGCGGCGAGCGTGGACAACCTGCGCAGACTGGGCGACGGATCGGCGGACCTGGGCCTCGCCATGGCGGACGCCGCCGAGGACGCCGTCCGGGGGCGGGCGCCGTTCTCGCACCCGGCAGCCGTGACGGCTCTCGCCCGTGTCTACGTCAACTACACCCATCTCGTCGTACCGGCGCACGGCCCGGTGCGGTCGGTCGGGGATCTGGCGGGCCGGTCGGTCGCCACCGGCGCGGCCGGATCCGGCGGGCAGGTGCTCGCGGGCCGACTGCTGCGGGTGAGCGGGCTGGCCGGGAAGCGGGCGGTACGGCAGCAGCAGCTCGGGCTCGCCGATTCGGTCCGGGCACTCGGCACCGGGACGGTCGACGCGCTGATCTGGGCCGGGGGAGTGCCCACCCCGGCCCTGTCGGACCTGGCCCGCGAACTCCCCCTGCGCTTCCTGCCGCTCGACGAGCAGGCCGCCACCCTGCGCGACACGTACGGCCCCGTCTACACGGCGGTCACCCTCCCGGCCGGCGCCTACGGGCTCACCGAGCCGGTCGGCACCATCGGCGTCGGCAACTATCTGCTGGCCCGCTCCCGGGTGCCGCAAGAGGCGGTGCACGAGGTGCTCCGGGTGGTGTTCGACCGGTGGCGCGCGCTGCTCAGGGAGGTGACGGCGGGTGCCCGGCTCGAACCCCGGTTCGCGGTCGCCACGGGGGACGTGCCCCTGCACCCGGGCGCGGTGGCCTACTACCGGTCGGTCTACGGCTGACCGGTCAGGCGGAGGGCAGCCACAGCTCAACGACCAGGCCGTGGGGTTCGCGTCCGGCCATGCCGAGCCGCCCCCCGCTGAGCCGGGCGATCTCGTCGGCGATGGCCAGGCCCAGCCCGCTGCCGGGCACGTTCTGGTGCTCGGGCGACCGGGCGAAACGGCGGGTGAGCAGGGGCAGCTGATCCTCGGGCACGCCCGGACCGTCGTCGCTCACCCGCACCACGGCCGCGCCGTCCGTGCACTCGGTGCACACGGTCACCCTGCCCCCGGAGGGGACGAACTTGACGGCGTTGTCGAGGACCGCGTCGAGGATCCGGCCCACCGCGTCCGGCACCGCCCGCGCCCGCAGCCCCTCCGGTACGGCAGCGGCGGTCAGCGTCAGCCCCGAGGCCTCGAAGACCGGCTGCCACGCGGTCACCCGCTCGCGCACCGAACGCGCCACGTCCTGCACGGTCCGTTCCGCCGCACCGGCTTCCACGCGCGCCAGCGCGAGCAGACCGTCGAGCAGCTCCTCCAGGCGCTCCGCCTCGTCCAGGGCGCGCGCATGCTCCTTCCGGCCCGGTCCCGGGGCCACATGCGGCTCGACGTTCTCCAGCTGGAGCACCAGCGTGGCCAGCGGGTTGCGCAGCTGGTGCGAGGCGTCGGCGACGAAGGCGCGCTGGCGGCCCAGGGAGTCGGCGACCGCCTCGGCCATGCCGTTGAAGTGACGGCGCAGGCTGCGCAGTTCCGGCGGCCCCGTGCCGGAGACGGCCCGCGTCTGCAGGCTGCCCGAGGCCAGACCGGCGACCGCCCGGTCGAGATCGCGCACCGGGCGCATCAGCCAGCGGGTGATGCCCGCCGCGACCAGGGCGGCGGCCGCGAAGGCGGTGAGCGCCCCGCCGGCGATGAGCACCCAGCGCACGGTCACGTCCCGCCGGGCGGCTGCGGTCGGAACGGTCAGCAGGACCGCCCCGCTGACCCGCTCGTCCCGGCCGACCGGCTCGGCGAGCACCACCCGGTCCGGGCCCCACGGCCGGACGGTCGGCAGCCGTTCGGTGGACCGGCCGGTCAGCGCCCGGTCCAGCACGTCGTCGGCGGAGGGCCGCGCGATGCCGGGCCCGGCCCGGGCGACCACCCGCCCCGCCGGGTCCACCACACGCACCCCGGCCCCGTACAGCTCGGCGTACCGGCGGATCTCGGTGGACAGTTCGGCACGGTCGGCGGCGGTGCGCACCCGGTCGGCGAGGTCGGCGAACCGTACGGCGTCGGCGCGCCGCTGCAGCAGCAGGTGTTCCGTCCGCCCGCTCGCGTACGAGCCGGCCAGGGGCACGGACAGCAACAGCGTCGCGGCCCCCATCAGCACCATCAGGACGGCCAGCAGTCTGCGCCTCATCGGCCGCCCCGGTCGTCCGGGTCCGCTGCCGGCGAACCGAGCTGGTAGCCGAAGCCCCGCACCGTGCGGACCAGTTCGGCGCGGCCCGTCTTCGCGCGGATGCCCGCCACGTGCACGTCCAGGGAACGGGACGCGGCGAGAAAGGCGTCGCCCCAGATCCGGTCCAGGATCTCCTCGCGGGAGTGCACCTCGCCCGGCCGCGCCGCGAGGAACGCGAGGACGTCGAACTCGCGCCGGGTGAGCCGTACGGCCGCCCCGGCGACCGTGACCGTGCGCCCCGCCATGTCGATCTCGACATCGCCCGTGCGCACGGGACGTCCGCCGCGGTCCGCTCCGTCCGTACGGGACGCCGCCGCACCGGTGCGGCGGCGCACGGTGTCGATCCGGGCCATCAGCTCGTTCATCCGGAACGGCTTGACCACGTAGTCGTCGGCCCCGGCCCGCAGCCCCTGCACGATGTCGCGCTCCTCGCAGCGGGCCGTCACCACGATCAGCGGCGCGTCGCACACCGTGCGCAGCCGCCGCAGCAGCTCCAGCCCGTCGAGGTCGGGCAGGCCGAGGTCGAGCAGCACGAACTCGGCCTCGTGGACGTGCCGCAGGGCGTCCAGGGCCCGGCCGGCCCTGCGCACCGTGTGCCCGCGCTGGGCCAGGGCGGTGATCAGAGCCTGGGCCATACGGTCGTCGTCCTCGACGAGCAGCGCGTGCATGGGATGTCCTCGTGCCGTGGTGACCTGGGCGGCAGCTTACGTAAGCGGCACGGCCAGGTCACCCTCGCGTCAGCGGACGGCCTCGGCCGGGGCGGCCGTACCGGCATCGGCATCGGGACCGGCCTGCGCCTCGGCGCGGCTGAGCGCCGCGTTGCGGGTGTCCGGCATCAGGACATAGGTGACCAGCGAGACGAGTGCGCACCCCGACACGTACCAGAAGAACATCTTCTCGTGGCCGCTGTCCTTGAACCACAGGGCCACGTACTCCGCCGTACCGCCGAAGAGGGCGTTGGCCACCGCGTACGGCAGGGCCACACCGAGGGCGCGGACCCGGGTGGGGAACAGCTCGGCCTTCACGGCCGCGTTGATCGAGGTGTAGCCGGTGACGATCACCAGGGCCAGCAGGGACAGTCCCAGCGCCGACCAGTAGGAGGAGGCCGAGCCGAGCGCGGTCATGATGGGATAGGTGCCCACCGTGCAGCCGACTGCGAAGGTGATCAGCAGCGGCCGGCGGCCGATCCGGTCGGAGAGCAGCCCGGCGAAGGGCTGGAGCAGTGCGAAGACGGTGAGCGCGGTGAAACTCACCAGCGTGGCTGTGGACTTGGCCATGCCGGCGCTGCCGATCAGGTACTTGGTGAGATACGTGGTGTACGTGTAGTAGGCCACCGTGCCGCCCAGGGTGAGCGCCATGACCAGCCCGGCCTCGCGGCGGTGCTGCCACAGCGCCTTGAGCGTGCCGCGCGTGGTGTCCGTACGCCCGTCAGCACCGGACTCCTCGGCGAAGACCTCCGTCTCCGTCAGCCGGCGCCGCAGCCAGAACACCACCACGGCGAACAGCGCGCCGATCACGAACGGGATCCGCCAGCCCCAGCTCTCCAGCTGCGCCGTGCTCAGGGTGTGCTGCATCGTGATGAGGATGGCGAGGCCGAGGAGCTGTCCGCACGTCATCGACACGTACTGGAACGAGGAGCCGAGACCGCGCCGGTTGCGGGCCGATGCCTCGGTCAGGTACGTGGCGCTGGCGGCGTACTCGCCCCCGATGCTCAGGCCCTGCAGCAGCCGGGCCAGGAGCAGCACCAGCGCACCGAAGTAACCGGCCTGGCCGTAGGTCGGTGCGAGGGCGATGAGCAGGGCGGCCACCGACATCATGCTGACCGTGAGGGTGAGCGCGCTCTTGCGGCCGCGGCGGTCCGCCGCCCGCCCGAGGATCCATCCACCGACGGGCCGCATCAGGAAGCCGACCGCGAAGATGCCGGCCGTGTTCAGCAGCTTGGTGGTGGGGTTGTCACCGGGGAAGAACGAGTCGGCGAAGTAGATCGCGAAGCTGGCGTAGACGAACCAGTCGTACCACTCGACGAGATTGCCGAGCGACCCGCCGACAAGGGCGAGACGGCGGCCGGCGGGGGAGTGGGCGGGTGGTTTTCCGGGCAGGGCGGAAGAAGCGGACATGGCGGCTCCAGGTGGGGTGGTCCGGTGGGAACGGGGAGCGGAAAGGTGTCCCCAGAACCTGAGTGCGCCGAGCATGCGGGCGCCCGCCGCACCCGGACAAGGGCCGCCGCGCAGATCTAACATGCCGCTAAGGAAGCAGCCGTTGCCCGGTCCTCCGCAGGCTGCCCGCCGCCGCGCGTGGGCCCCCATGCGCCTCTCGTTCGCTCCTCACTCGCCCGCCTGTGCCGCCCGTACGATCGCCGCTGCCGCCTTGGCCGCCGCGAGGACCGGTGCCGTGCTGCGTGCCGCGCGGCCGAGCATGAAGGCACCCTCCAGCAGGGCGATGACCGAGCCTGCCGTCTCCCGGGCGGCGGGCTGGGGGATGCCCCCTGCGGTGTAGTAGGCGGCGAGGTGGTCGGTCCAGCTGTCGAAGACCTCCGAAGTGGCCCGGCGCAGCGTCTCGTTGGTGCTGGCGACCTCCATCGCGACGGTGGCGACGGGGCAGGGGTCGGCGAAGTCGAGTTCGGCGAGGGTCTCTGCCGCTGCGGTGAAGGCGTCGGCGGTGGCCGCGACCCGGTCCTCGTACGCTGTCATCAGCGCGGTGATGAGCCCCAGGTAGACGGCGCCCGAGGTACGGATCACCTCCTCGCCCAACTGCGCCTTGCCGCCTGGGAAGAAGTGGTAGATCGACCCGAAGGGCGCACCGGCGGTCTCCGCGATCTGCTTCATGCCGGTGCCGGTGTAGCCCGTGCGCCGGAACAGCTCCGTGCCGGCGCTCACGATGCGCTGCCTGGTCTCGTGGGTGCTCGGGGCCCTGCTGTCGCTCACGGCTGAAGCCTCCCGGAAGGCCGCTGGTGCTGTCTGGCGTTCGGTGTCTATTGTGTCACTAGAACGATCTATCAAGTTGCTGTCGAGGCAGCCGACCGGATCGGAGACGGGACCATGCCGCAGATCGAGCTGTATGCGGGAACCATCGACTACGAGGACACGGGAGGCGACGGCCCGGTGGTGGTTCTCGTCCACGGCCTCGGCTTCGACGCGACGGTGTGGTCCGAGGTGACGTCGGACCTGCGGCCGGACTTCCGGGTGCTCGTCCCCGTGTTGCCCCTCGGCAGCCATCTGCGTCCGATGCGGCCGGACGCCGACCTGTCCGCACACGGCGTAGCCCGGCTCCTCGCCGAGTTCCTGGACCGCCTGGAGCTGAACGACGTCACCCTCGTCCAGAACGACGCCGGCACGGCCCAGCTTCTCGTCGGTGTACGGGACGAGCGCATCGCCCGCCTGGTCCTCACCTCCTGCGAGGCTCTGGACAACTACCCGCCAGGAGTGCAGGGCAGGTTGCTGCACCGGGCGAGCAGGGTCCCCGGCGGCCTCTTCCTGCTCCTCCAGTCCTTCCGCTTCCCCTTCCTGGCCCGCATGGAGACCTCGCTCGGCGGGATGGCGAAGACAAGGCTCCCGAAGGACCTGATCGCCCGCTGGTACGGCCCTCTGCTGTCGAGCCGCGCCATCCGCCGCGACTTCGCCAAGTTCTGCCACGGCGTGGACCCGCAGTGCTACGTCGAGGCGGCCCGGAACCTGCCCGGCTTCACCCGCCCGGTCCTGGTCGCCTGGGGTGCCGAAGACCGCATGATGCCGCCCGCCACCGGCCGCCGTCTGGCAGAACTGCTGCCGAACGCGCGCTACGTGGAGATCCCCGACGCGCGCACGCTGGTCCAGCTGGACAACCCGGCCGCTCTCACCGCTGAGATCCGACGCTTCGTCAAGGAACACCCGCTGCCCGGCGGGGGCTGAGCCGTGCTCGACCCCCGCCGGGGCACGTCACCCTTCCAGCGTCAGGTACAGGCGGGTTCCCGCGGGCCTGAAGCCGACGCGTTCGTAGACGCGGCGGGATCCCTCGCCCGAGTACTCCAGCCAGACGGACAGCGCCCCGCCGTGGAACGCGGTCCCGGCCAGGGCCGCCGTGACCGAGGCCGCGATGCCCCGGCCGCGGTAGGCGGGCCGGGTGCCCACACCCGCCAGCTCCGCGGTGCCCTCGGCGGGCGCCGAGCAGATGGCCGCCCCGGCGCAGCCGCCGTCGTCGGCGCGGACGAAACGGACGGCTCCGCCGCTCTCCTGGGTGCGCCGCAGCCGCGCCGCGCCCTCCGGGGAGGCAGGGAACTCACCGCCGAACGCCTCGGCCAGGGCGGTGTCGATCGCCACGTAGTCCTCGTCGCGGGCCGGAATTTCCACGCCGACGGCCCCGGCCGGCACCACCAGGGTGGCGGGGGTGCAGACCAGGTACTCGTGGACCGCCTCGGTGCCGAACCCCGCCCGGCGCAGCGCCGGTTCGACGGCGGGCGCGGCGTCGGGGGCGAACTCCAGACGGGGCTTGAGGCCGCGCTCGTGGAATGCCTCGATCAGGGCGCTGACGTCCTGGTCGGTCGGCTCGGCGCCGGGGACCGGAGTCGCGTAGTTGACGTACTGGCTGGTCGTCGTGGGATCGAAACCCACGATGAATCCTCCGGCTTCGACCGCCGCCGGACGGCGCAGCAGATGGGCGACGGCGAAGCTCTGGACATCGGTGTGCACGGTGATGATGACCTCACGGTGAAGGGCAGCCGCGAGGGCTGCGGGACCGGCCGAAGCCGGGAACACGGGACATGCGTGGGGCCGCCGTGAGAGATGCGAGGGCACCGGTGGTGTCCGCCGCCGGAGAGGCGGGCGGTGTCACTGCCGACGGCGGCCGCTGGGGGACGCCGGGATCAAAGGCTTCAGTCCTTCGTCGCGCAGAGGTGGGAAAGGATCGACCGGGCGAAACCCTGTCACGCCTCGCGAGAGCGCGGCAAGCGATTAAGCGGACGCAGGTCGCGGCCGTACTGGATGCTTGCTCAGGATCGAGACCCGGTTGAAGGCGTTGATGGTGATCGCCACCCAGATCACGGCGGAGACCTGGTCGTCGGTGAGCACCTCGAGGGCGGTCTCGTACGCGGCCTGCTGGGCAGTGGCGTCGCCGGGGTGGGTGGTGGCCTCGGCCAGCGCGAGCGCCGCACGTTCCGCGGGGGTGAAGAGTTCGGTGTCCCGCCAGGCTGCCAGCGTGCCGAGCCGCTGCGTCGTCTCGCCCGCGCGCAGGGCGGCCTTCGTGTGGACGTCGAGACAGTACGCGCAGCCGTTGAGCTGCGAGACGCGCAGGTTGATCAGCTCCACGACCGCGCGGTCGAGCCCCGCCTCGGCGGCGACCGCGTGCACCGCCTCCGACGTCCGGACGAGCGCCTGATAGGCGGCGGGGCTCTGCTTGTCGACAAAGATCCGCCGGACCGCGGACCCGGTCGTGTAGGTGCTCAACCCGAGACTCCTTCGGAAGGGTTTACGATCAGGCATAATAGTTGAACATAAAACAAATGGTGGGGCTGAGAGGCGGTTCACAGTGAGCAATGCCGAAACGACACCCGCGGAACTGCGCTGCGGCACCCCCGCGGACGGCGGCCGTCCGTCCGCCGTGCCGCCCGTGCAGGTCCTGACCGCGCGGGACGTTCCCCTGGGCGGCCCACGGGCCATGACCGTGCGGCGCACGCTACCGCAGCGCGCCCGGACCATGATCGGTGCCTGGTGCTTCGCGGACCACTACGGCCCCGACGACGTCTCGGACACGGGCGGCATGGACGTCGCCCCGCATCCGCACACCGGTCTGCAGACGGTGAGCTGGCTGTTCAGCGGGGAGATCGAGCACCGGGACAGCCTGGGCAGCCACGCCTCCGTGCGACCCGGCGAGCTGAATCTCATGACCGGCGGGCACGGCATCGCCCACTCCGAGGTCTCCACCCCCGGGACCACCGTCCTGCACGGCGTCCAGCTGTGGGTGGCGCTGCCCGACGCGCACCGGAACACCGAGCGGGACTTCCAGCACTACATTCCCGAGCCGCTGTGGGTGGGCGGAGCCGAACTCAGGGTCTTCCTCGGCACTCTCGCCGGTGCCGCCTCCCCGGTGCGGACGTTCACGCCCCTGCTCGGCGCCGAGATCGTCCTCCCGCCGTGCTCGGCCCTCACCCTCGCCGTGAACCCCCGTTTCGAGCACGGTCTCCTCGTCGACCGCGGCGACGTCCGCCTGGCAGATGTCCCCCTGCGTCCTGCGGAGTTGGGTTATGCGCCCCCCGGCTCCGACACGCTCACCCTCACCAACGAGTCGGACGACACCGCCCGCGCGATCCTGCTCGGCGGGACTCCGTTCGAGGAGGTGATCGTCATGTGGTGGAACTTCATCTGCCGGTCGCATGAAGAGGTCGTACAGGCACGTGAGGAGTGGATGGCGGGGGACCGGTTCGGCGTGGTGAAGGGGTACGACGGTGCCCCGCTGCCGGCGCCCGAGCTTCCGACGGTAGCGCTGAAGCCGCGGCGACGAGCGCAGTGACCTGCTGAAACGTGACGCCGGAACGGGGTGGATCGAAAGTCGCCCCGGGGCACGCCGCCGCCCGCCGGTTCGCCCGGTCCGCCGGACTGCGCCGCCATGGTCCCGAGCCCAGGTCGGCCGGGGGCCGGCGAGGTCCCGTCCCCGGCGCGACCGGGGCCGCAGGGCAGAGCTGTTCGGAGCAGAGCGCGCGGCTGTCGAAATTCCTAGAGTATTGATGCCTATAGATGCATTTGTCCATAAGGATGAGTGTGCTTTGACGGAAGAACAGCCGACGCCCGAACTGTCTGGCGCGTGTGCAACTGAGCAAGTTGCGGACCTGCCGTACCAGAAGTCCGCCTTGGACGCTGCCCGCGCTGTGGCTCAGGGTGCTGCGCTGGTGGCCGCCGTGCTGGGTGCGGCGGGCTTGTCCGGCTGGATCCTCGACATCGACGCCCTGAGGCGTGTGCCCGGCGCCGGTGCGGCGATGAACGCGAACACAGCTGTGAGCCTGCTGGCACTCGGCCTCTCCCTGTTCCTGGTGGCGGGCAGATATGTCACCTCGTGGGCGATCGCCGCGGCCCGTGCCGCCGCTGTCCTGGCCGCCCTGATCGGCGGACTCACGGTGGTGGAGTACGTGACCGGGGTTCGCCTGGGCATCGATGAGCTGCTCTTCAGGGACGACACCGCTCAGGTGGCGACCGAAGTACCCGGAAGGATGGCACCGAATACGGCTCCGGCACTGCTGATCGGGGGAGTGGCCGCCCTGTGCGCGAGCACGCCCCGGCTTCCCGCCTGGACGAGTCAGATCCCGGGCCTGGCCGTTCTCACGCTGGGGATGCTGCGGCTGTACGGGTTCGCGTACGCCGTGCCCGAACTGGAACGGTTCGGGGCCTACCAGGGCATGTCCCTGTACACCGGACTGGCTCTGGTGCTGCTGGGCCTCGCCGCCTTCCTCGCCCGGCCGGACCGGGGTCCTGCCGGACTGCTCATGAACGCGGGCACCACGGGGGCGCTCGGGCGCCGGCTGCTCGCGACCGTCCTGGTGGTACCGCCGTTGCTGGGCCGGCTCATCCTGGCCGGTGAGGATGCGGGACTGTTCGGGACGCGTCTGGGTACCGCGCTGCTGGTGTGCGCGCACGTGGCCGTATTCACGGCGATCACCTTCGCGGCCTTGGCCGTGGGTCGCCGTATCGAGGTGGCGCACGCCCGTGCCGAATGGCAGGTGCGGCAGAACGAACTGCTGCAGGCGTTCATGGACCACACCCCGGCGGTGATGTTCGTCAAGGACCTGAACGGTCGATTCCTGGCGGTCAACACGACGTTCGAGGAGAGCCTGGGCCTGCCCCGCGAGCAGGTACTGGGCCGCCGGGACCTGGATGTCCTGCCGCCCGGCCTCGCTCGTCAGGCGAGGGCCTCAGACCTCGGCATGCTGGCGCAGGGCACCCCCATGCAGCAGGAGGAGCTTCTCGCCCTGCCGGAGGGGCCGCGCGACTTCCTCACCAGTCTGTTCCCCCTCACCACGCCGTCCGGCAGCGTCTACGCCATAGGCGGTGTGGCCACCGACATCACCGAACGGGTCGCGGCACAGCGCGAGGTCCGGCGGGCCAACCGGCGCTTCCGCGCGCTGCTGGAATCGGCCCCCGACGCCCTGCTGATCACGGACGGCCGAGGCGTCGTCGTCATGGCCAATGCGCAGGTGCAGCGATTGTTCGGTCACACGCCGGCCGACCTCCTGGGCACCGAGGTCGGTGATCTGGTGCCTGGCCCGCGGCGCCGACGGCACGGCGTCCTCCTGCGTGCCTACCTGCGACAGCGGGACCCGAAGCCGATCGTCGTGGACAGGGGCCTGTACGGGCTGCACAGCGGCGGCGGTGAGTTCCCGGTCGAGGTGAGCGTCAGCAGCCTCCGGGCCGAGGAGGAGACGCTGGTGTTCCTGACCGTGCGGGACATCACCGAACGCCGGCAGGCCGAGGCCGAGCGCGCCGAGCGCTATGAGGAGCACCGGCGTATCGCGCACACCCTGCAGCACAGCCTCATGGGTGAGCCGCCCCGTCTGCCGTACCTGCCGAGTGCCCACCGGTACCTGGCATCCGTCCAGGACCCTGGGGTCGGCGGCGACTGGTTCGACATCATTCCCCTCGACCGGCACCGAACCGGCATCGTCGTGGGCGATGTGATGGGCCGGGGCCTGGAGGCGGCCGCCGTCATGGGGCAGCTGCGCGCCGCCTCCCATGCGCTGGCCCGCACGGGCATACCGCCCGGCCGGCTGATGACCGGGCTGGACGCCTTCGTCGGTGATCTGGCGGACCAGCTCGTCACCTGCGTCTACCTGGTGATGGACCAGAGCGCCCATGAGGTCACGCTGTGTTCGGCGGGACACCTCCCTGTCATCACCGTTTCACCTGACGGGCCTGCTCGCCGGCTGGTGGCTCCGGTCAATGTGCCGCTGGGCGTCAACGATTCGTGCGTCGGTGGTGTGCCGTTCGAGCAGACCACCCAGCCGCTGCCGCCGGGCAGCACTCTGGCGCTCTACACCGACGGACTGGTCGAGAGGCCCGGCACCGACATCGAGGCCCAGATCGACATCCTCGCCCGCACTCTCGGCGTCGCGATGAAGGGCTCTCCCGCAGATCCGGAGAGCCTCGACCGGGCCGCTGACCGGCTGCTCAGAACCCTGATTCCGGACATGGCGGCGCATGACGACGACGTGACGCTGCTGCTGGTCGGGCTGCCCGAGCCGGATGGGGCAGGAGCCCCTGCCTGACCGCCACGGCAGACACGAGCGGTGCGGCGGCTGACATTGACCGTAATCTGTACATTTGTGCAGTAGGGCCCACGGCTGCCAGGCGTGCCGCGGCCGTGCTCAGGAACCTCGCGAGCGGGGCAAAATGTTCGACTCGAGTACGCCGATCGTGGCTACATTCCTCGTCTATGTGGCCGTCATGATCGGAACAGGTGTCTGGGCCTCCGGTCGCACCCACACCTTTGCCGACTTCGCCCTGGGGGGCCGCAGGCTCAGTGCCTTCGTCGCCGCCCTGTCCGCGGGAGCCAGCGACATGTCCGGCTGGCTGTTCCTGGCCTTTCCCGGAACGGTGTACGCGGCCGGTCTGGGCGCCAGCTGGATCGCGGTCGGTCTGGTGGTCGGTACCTACCTCAACTGGCTGTTCGTCGCGCCGAGGCTGCGCACCTACACCGAGCGAGCCGGGAACGCCGTGAGCCTGTCGGCCTATCTGGAAGAGCGGTTCGAGGACCGCACCCGGATGCTTCGGATGGTCTCCGCGGCGGTCACTCTCGTCTTCTTCACCGTCTACGTCGCCAGTGGGCTGGTGGCAGGCGGACTCTTGTTCGAGCACATTTTCGATGTCGGGTTCGGGCTGGGAGTGACTCTGACCGCCCTGGTCATCGTCGTCTACTCGTGCCTGGGTGGCTTCCTCGCCGTGAGCCTGACGCACGTGATGCAGGGCACGCTGATGTTCCTCGCCCTGCTCGTGCTCCCCGCTGTCGGCATCGGCGCGCTGGGCGGCTTCGGGGCACTGCGCGACACCCTCAACAGCAGGACACCGAGCCTGCTGGACATGGGCGCCAAGGTCGACTTCACCGACGGGCGGTGGTCGGGAGGCGGGTCGCTCGGCGCCGTCGCGATCATCTCGTTGCTCGCCTGGGGCCTCGGCTATTTCGGTCAGCCGCACATCCTGGCCCGCTTCATGGGCATCCGCAGCACCGAGGCCGTCCCCGCGGCCCGGCGCATCGAAACCGGGTGGGTCATCGTCGTGCTCGTCGGCGCCACGCTCGTCGGCCTGATGGGAATCGCGCGGACCGGCACGCCGCTCCACGACCCCCAGACGGTGTACATCGGCCTGAGCCAGGCACTGTTCAATCCCTGGGGTGCCGGGGTGATGCTGATCGCCGTACTGGCCGCGATCATCTCGACCGCGGACAGTCAGCTCCTCGTGTCGTCGGTCGCTCTCACGGAGGACTTCTACCACGCGTTCCTCAACCGGCGTGCCTCCGACAGGGCACTGGTCTGGGTCGGCCGCGCCGCCGTCGTCGTCGTGACCCTGGTGGCCTTCGTGATCGCGCTCAGGGGCGGCGGGCTGCTGGGCATCGTCGCCTACGCCTGGGCGGGCTTCGGGGCCGCCTTCGGGCCGGTCGTCCTCCTCTCGCTGTACTGGCCGCGCATGACCTGGGCGGGGGCCATGGCCGGGATCGTGTCGGGCGCCGCCACGGTGCTGCTGTGGAAGAAGATCAATCCGCTGCTCGGTCCCTTCGAGTCGGGCGTCTACGAAATGGTCCCGGGAGTCCTGGTCGCCGCGGCCGCCGCGCTGGTGTTCGGCAGGTTCGTCGGCCGGCCTCCGAAACGGGCCTTCTGGCGGATGCCGGGCGGCGGGGTGAGCCGGCTGATGCTCACTCCGTTCCTCGCACACGCGCCGGTCGGCATCGCCGTGCTCGACACCGACCTGCGGTACGTCTGGGTGAACGAGCCACTGGACCAGCAGATCCCGCTCGAACGGCGGCTGGGGCGGCGGATGGCGGAGGTGCTGCCGAAGGCGGAGGCCGAGGCTTTTGAGGAGAGGATGCGCGGGGTCCTGAAGACCGGCGCTCCGGTGATGGACTTCGAGTACCGCAGCCCCGGGCACACCGCCCCCGGCGCCGGCCGTGCGATCTCGGCCTCCTTCTTCGCCATGAAGGACCGCCATGGTCGGAACGCGGGTGTCTGGTACATGGTCATCGACGTCACCGAGCGGCGGCGGGCCCAGGAACGCCTGGCCCTGCTCAACGATGCTGCTGCCCGCATCGGCAGCACCCTGGACGTGACGCGGACCGCGCAGGAACTTGCCGATGACGCCGTGCCGTCCGTGGCCGACTTCGTCGCCGTCGACCTGCTGGACTCGGTCATGAGGGGTGAGGAGCCCGCACCCGGGCCGGTCGGGATGTCGCCCGTCATCAGGCGCGCGGGGCAGCAGTCGGTGCGGGAGGGCTGTCCCGAGGCGACGCTGTCCGTGGGGGAGACGGTCCGGCGTGCACCCTCGTCGCCCGTGACCCGCTGTCTGCTGGAGAGCAGGACCCTCGTGGAACGGACTCTGGACCACACCACCAGTCCGTGGGTGACCGAGGACGAGTCGCTGCGCGCCTCCATCCGCGATTACGACGCCCGCTCGGTGATGGTGGTCCCGGTGCGGGCGCGCGGCGTCACCCTGGGCGTGGCGACGTTCGCCCGGTCCCGGCGGCTGGGCCCGTTCGAGGACGACGACGTACGTCTCGCCGAGGAACTCGTCTCCCGTGCGGCGGTGTGCATCGACAACGCGCGCCGATTCACCCGCGAGCGCACCGCGGCCCGTTCCATGCAGCGGTACCTGTTGCCGCAGGAACTGACGGGAGGGTCCGCTCTGGAGGTGGCCTCGTGGTACCTCCCGGCGGATGCCCCCACCGGTGTCGGCGGCGACTGGTTCGACGTGATTCCGCTCTCCGGAGCGCGGGTCGCACTGGTCGTCGGGGACGTGGCCGGGCACGGCATCAACGCGGCGGCGACGATGGGGCGCCTGCGCACCGCGGTACGCACGCTCGCCAACCTCGACCTTTCGCCGGACGAATTGCTGGCCCACCTGGACGACCTGGTCATCGGCCTCATGGGCGCGCACGACAGCGATGCCTCGACGGCGGCCGAGGGGGAGGCCGCGGGCACCGCGTTCATGGGCGCCACCTGCCTGTACGCCGTCTACGACCCGGTCAGCGGGCGGTGCACGCTGGCCCGGGCCGGTCACCTCCCGCCGGTGATCGTCGATCCCGACGGCGGCGTCGACATCCTGGACCTGCCCGCCGGACCGCCACTCGGCCTCGGGTACCTCCCCTTCCAGTCCGTCGAACTCAAGCTGGCCGAGGGCAGCCTCATCGCGCTCTACACCGACGGCCTCATCGAGTCCTTCGACCGGGACATCGACGTCGGGCTCTCCCGGCTGAGCGGTGCCCTGACGGCGCCCCGGCCGACACTGGAGGAGACCGGACGTGCGGTGATCGACGATCTGCTGGCCGGTCCGCCGTCCGACGATGCGGCCCTGCTCCTCGCCCGGACCCGGGTCCTGTCCCGGGACCGTGTCGTCTCCTGGGACCTGCCCAGTGACCCGGCCGCCGTGGCACACGCCCGCGCCCTCGCCACCCAGCAGCTGACGGAGTGGGGCATCCCCGACCTTACGTTCACCACGGAGCTCATCGTCAGCGAACTGGTCACCAACGCCATCCGCCACGCGACCGGACCGATCGGACTTCGCATGGTCCGGGACCGCAGCCTGATCTGCGAGGTCTCCGACGCCAGCAGCACCTCGCCACGCATGCGCCATGCCCGGACCACCGACGAGGGCGGGCGGGGCCTGCTGATCGTGGCCCAGCTGGCCCGCCGATGGGGCACCCGTTACACGACGACTGGCAAGATCATCTGGACGGAACAGGCTGTTCCGGCGGACACCGTTGCCTAGCCGCCCGCTCCCGACGGCAGCGGGTGGTGTGCTCTGCTTCGGGGCATCCAGCCGGCTGATCAAACCCTTCCGGTTTGCCGGGCGGACGGGTCGAGGGCGAGGACCACGGATGACGAATCGTCAGAACGGACCACCGAGATTGCCCAGCCGGTCCGTGAGCCGCAGGTTCTCGGAGCAGTCCACGGGGCAGGCGATCACGGAGACCCCGCTTCATCGAGCGCCCGGCGCGGAACGGGCAGCAACTGCTCGGCGGTCTCGATGGCGTAGCCGCGGGCGCCGAAACTCTCGGCGTAGGCGACCAGGTCCGGGACGGTGAACCGGGTGTGGCTGCGGCGGCCCGGTTCGAGTTCCGTCTTCCAGGTGATCAGGCCGTATTCCCGGTCCACCAGGACGAGGACCACCAGGAGGACACGCTCACGGACGGCGGTCGCCAGCTCGTGAGAGTTCATCAGGAAGGAGCAGTCACCCATCATGGCCAGGACGCGTCGGTCCGGCCGGGCCAGTTCGGCGGCGAGGGCGCCCGGCAGCGCGACGGGCCGGTCCCCAGCGTGGCCGAGCGCACCCCTGCCCACCGGTCGGCCGCCCGTAGATCTCCGCCGTGAACGAGGCGGCCCCCTCGTGACGGACCGGGACGTACCGGACCCCCGGAGCCGTTCAGCGCGTCGATGAACCGGATGTTCTCCTCACCGGAGATCACGAAGACGCACTCCACACCCTCGGCCCGCAGACAGCGCACCTACAGGCCCAGCACGCCGCCGCGCTGCCGATCGCCTGCGTGGAGGGCTGGTCCAGTCGACGACCAGCAATGGAGCGGCCCCCGGCTGGACCGCCTCGCAGCCCTGGCCGACATGTCCGACGCCGGAAGCGTCCTGGTCGAATCCATCCAGCCGCCAGGCCCGTTCACCAGGGTGGTGCTGCGGGGCAACCGGATTCGCGACCCCCGAGCGCTGCTCGCCCTCCGCGTCAACGGCGGGGACCTCTCACTCGACCACGGCTACCCGGCCCGCATCATCGTCCCGGCCAACCCCGGCGTGAACAACACCAAGTGGGTCCACCGGCTCACCTTCAGGGTGTGTCCATGGCACGATTCGTCCGCTGGTACGGCTCGGGCCCACTGCATCTTCTGGTCCTGATCGCCTCGTTCGCCCTCACCGGCTACGCCATGGTGCGCCTGTTCGCCGTCCGGGCCTGGGAGGTGGCGATCTGGTTCGTCGGTGCGGCCGTCCTCCACGACCTGACCCTGCTGCCTCTGTACTCGCTGGCCGGCCTGTCGGCCCTCTCCGTGCTGCGGCATCGTGCCGGCAACGGACCGTCGGTGCCGTGGATCAACCACCTGCGCGTCCCCGCCTTCCTGTCCGGTCTGCTCCTGCTCGTCCGGTTCCCCCTCGTCTTCCGGCTCGCCGTCCCCTGCCCCGGTGACACCGGGCTGTCCGACAGCGTCTACCTCGGCCGATGGCTGGCGATCACCGGCGTGCTCTTCGCTGCCTCCGCAGTGGCCTTCGCGATCAGACTGCGCCGCGCTCTACGAGCCCGCCGTGACGAGAGCCGGCCCGCCTCAGGTCATGGCGCCACACCATGACGACCGACGAGGACGAGGGGTACGGCGCAGAGCAGGACCCCTACGCGCTGGCCCTGCGGCCGGGCCGTGGACCGGTGTATCTGCGGCTGGCCGACGGGCGCCGGATCCGTATGCCGGTGCACCGCTGGCACGAGCAGCCCACGGCAGCCGACAAGACCGTGCTCGAACGCTGCGTCGGTCCCGTCCTCGATGTCGGCTGCGGGCCGGGCCGGTTGTGCGGAGAACTGCTGAGCCGGGGAGTCTTCGCCCTCGGCGTCGACATCGCGCCCAGCGCGGTCGCACTCACCACCGCCCTGGGCGGGCTCGCTCTGTGCCGATCGGTCTTCGACCGGATGCCGGGCGAAAGAGGCTGGCAGACGGTTCTGCTCATCGACGGCAACACCGGCATCGGAGGCGACCCCCGTGGCCTGCTGCGCCGCTGCGGCGGGCTGATGGCCCCGGCGGGACACCTCGTCATCGAGGTCGACCCCGATGATGTCGAAGAGGTGTGCACGGCCCGGTGGGAGGACGTCCAGGGCCGCAGCGGTGCACCCTTTCCCTGGGCGCGGCTCGGGCGACGGGCGCTCCGCAGGGCCGCCGAGGAGCTTGCCCTCGGCGTCATCGACCAGTGGACGAGCGGGCACCGGTGTTTCGTCGCCCTGACTCGTCGGAGAAGATCCTCGGTCGGCCATGACGTGGGACCACGCTGACGAAGGGCGGGCGGGCTCGCGGCCGTCCGGGCCGAGCCGTTCAGCAATGCTGGAAGCGAACCGCCTGCTCCCGCGCTGGACGCCGCGGAGCGGCTGCTGAGGACCTGGTTGCCCGCCGCCGACCGGTATGGGACCCGAGGCAAGGCCACCGACTGCCTGTGGCTGACGACGGCGGTTCGCCGGCCGCCACACATGGAACTTCATCGGAGTTCTCGCAGGTCGGCGAAGTTCGGGACGGCTGGGGTCCGGATGATCAGCTCGTTACGCCTCGGCCGCACTCAGCCAGGTGCCGATGCCGGCCAAGGTGCCGCCCCCGGAGTCGGATTCGACGTCGTCGGCCAGGTCGGCGATGGTGACGGACCGCAGGACGTTGCGGCGAGCCGACTCGGCGGCGGCCATCGCACGGGCGATGGCGCAGGGCGCGGTGCAGGCCTCGGGCGGACTCGCCATCGGTCCGCGCCGGCGAATCTCCGTGCACACGAATGCCGGGTCGGGTCCGTCGATCGCTTCGACGACATCGAGCACTGTGATCGACGCAGGGGCTCGGGTCAGGACATAGCCGCCCGCCTTCCCCTGAACCGCTCGCACCAACCCGGCGCGCGAGAGGGCCTGGAGCTGTTTGGCGAGATAGGTCGGCGAGACGTCGTGCAGTTCCGCCAGCCGCGCGGCCGGCACGGGCGCCTCCACCGACGTCAGCACGACACAGCAGTGCAGGGCCCACTCAACCCCACCGGACATCTTCACGCCCTCACTTTACCCGGGCTCCCGTTGACTCGGACACCTGATGTCCGGGTAATGTCTCGGACATCGAGTGTCCGAGTATGCGTCCGGCGTGTGACCGCAGTCGCATGCGGTACATATCGGACATCAATCAACGAAGGAAGGTGCATGCCATGAAGTTCGCAGTCATCGGCGGAACCGGGCTGATCGGGTCACGGGTCGTGGAGAACCTGAAGGCGGCCGGGCATCAGGCCGTACCGCACTCCTTGTCCACGGGCGTGGACATCATCACCGGCCAGGGGGTCGAGTCGGCCGTGCAGGGCGCCGACGTCGTCATCAACCTGACGAACTCACCGACCTTCGACGCCGCCTCGCTCGCCTTCTTCCAGACCTCGATGGACAACCTTCTCGCCGCGAGCGAGAAGGGCGGGGTAGGGCACTTCGTCATTCTCTCGATCGTCGGCGTGGACCAGGTGCCGGAGCTGGACTACTACCGGGCGAAGGTGCTTCAGGAGGACGTCCTCAAGGCCGGGCCGATCCCGTATTCCATCGTTCGCGCCACGCAGTTCATGGAGTTCATGGACGCGACCCTGTCCATGACCGCCGACGGCGACACCGTCCGCCTGCCGCGTACGCCGATCCAGCCGATCGCCGCCAAGGACGTCGCCGCCACCGTCGCCGAAGTCGCCGCGGGCGCACCGCTGAACGGCATCCTCAACATCGCCGGCCCCGACGTCTACCCCCTCGACGAACTCGGCCGGCTCACTCTGACCGCCAAGGGCGACAGTCGCTCCGTCGTCACCGACGACAGCGCCGGCATGTTCGCGGCCGCCAAGGGCGATGTCCTCACCGCCCCGGAACAGGCCCGGATCGCCCCCGTTCACTACACCGACTGGCTCGTCTGAACCAACCCTCTCCTCCAGCAGTACCCAGTGAAGGGCGGGCAGGTCGGGTCGCTGGGCCGCGCCCGCCCACACGGCCATCGGCAGTCGGTAGTCATGAGCGGGTCCCTGAGGGACAGTGAGGTTTCTGGTTTCGTGACTGGGGCCTGGAACGCCGGGGATGTCGCGGTCCTCCATTCCTCCTCTCCTTGGCCCGGGAGTGCGTCGTGCCATCTGGCCGTCCCGCCGGTCCAAGCCCGCGTGCGCGGTCGCCGTCTCCGCACTGACCGGGGCGGCGGACGTCTCCTTGCCGAGGCGGACGGAGCGGCCGAGGGCGGCCCATTACTGGTGGCGGCCGGGGCGATCGTCACTGCTACGGTTCGTAACGGTGATCACGGATTGCGGCCGGGGTGATCACCAGCCGACTACCTCAACCCCGGCAGAGGGCTGTGCACTGGCATCAGTCCAACGAAGGAGCATCCGCCATGCCCGTCAGGACACTGCAGATTCCCACCGCGGGCGGCCAGGCCGACGCCTTAGCCGCCTTCCCCGACCACGGCGAGCCGCGCCCGGGGGTGCTGATGTACATGGACGCCATCGGCGTGCGGCCCGTGCTGGAGGAGATGGCCCGTGAACTGGCCGAGCACGGCTACTACGTGCTCGTCCCCAACCTCTACTACCGGCACGGCCCGGCACCGGTGACCGACCTTCCCGAGCACATCGGAGAAGATGTCCGGCCCGCGGTCTTCGCCCAGCTGATGCCCTTTGTCGAGGCGCACACCACCGAACGTGCCCTGCGCGACGCCGACGCCTACCTCAGGTTCCTCACCGCCCAGCCAGAGGTCAGCGCCGGACCCGTCGCCGTGATCGGCTACTGCATGGGCGCCGTCCTGGCGATGCGCACCGCAGCGGCCCACCCCGACCAGGTGGCCGCCGTTGCCGGATACCACCCCGGCCCCTTGGTCACGGACGAGCCCGACAGCCCGCACCGCCTCGTCCCCAAGCTCACCGCCCAAGTCCACCTCGGCCTCGCCGGGAACGACATGTCGGCCGAGGCCATCAGCGAGCTCAACCAGGCCCTGGACGCCGCAGGTGTCGGCTACAGCTGCGAGATCTACCCCGGCACCATCCACGGCTTCACGATGTCGGACACCGAGGCCTTCAACCCCTCCGCAATGCAGCGCCACTGGGACCGCCTGCTTCCCCTCCTGGGCCGCACCCTGGCCGACAGCTGAGGGGCAAAGCGCCTGTTCCGTCGACGACGCAGTACGCGCACTCAACGGGTACCTGCTCCACCGCACGGCACAAGGCATCACACTGCAGCGGCTGTGGAGTCTCCTGTCGGTCAAGCGCTTCCTTCCAGCCCGCCCAGCCCTACTGCGGAGGGCCGAGTGGGAACCTCACGACAGCACCATCTGGTTCCCGCCCGTCGACGACTGTCCCGACGACGACATCGTGGCGGTCGTACGGGCGGCAGAACGCCTCCTGCCCCTCCAGGGTCTGCGAACCGCTCCGACAACTGAACTCGGCCTGGGTACCGGGTTCGAGGCCGCTCGGCCGAGCTGCCCATCAAGCCGTGGGGCGTTGTCAGACCCGTCCTTTACCGTGACGAGTGGGAGGAGGAACGCGTATGGGGTGAACCGCCGCCGCAGTGGAAGGCCGGCCGCCGTGAAGGACGCCCGGTGCGGTTCAGCAGCGGATGTTCACGGTGATCCGCCCTCGGCCTGGTGGGTGACCAGGACGGACGCGACCATCTGATCCGCGGCTGACAGCAGCTGCAGCAACCACTACAAGGACCTGCCCATGACCACCGATGAACTCTTCGACACCATCGCCGACAGCCTCGCTCCCCTCGGCGCCACAACCGGAGCGATGTTCGGCAAGCGCGCCCTCAAGGCCGACGGCAAGGCCTTCGCCTGCCTTCAGGGCGACCACCTCGCCTTCAAACTCGGCGGCGGCACCCCCGCTCACGCCGAAGCCCTCGCCCTGCCAGGTGCCGAACTCTTCGACCCCTCCGGAAAGCAACGCCCCTTCAAGGACTGGGTCGCCGTTCCCCGGATCCATGCCGCCCGCTGGCCACGCCTGGCGGAAACCGCGCTCGGCAGCCTCACTTCATGACCGCCGCGGCCGGCTCCCGGTGGGGCGGGGGAACCGGCAGAGGAGCCAGGACATCCAGTCGGCGCACGGTGTCTGCCACGGCCCCATACCGCGCCGGACGGAGCGTGCACACGATCAGCGAGATCACCATGGGTACCCCCGGGCAAGTGCGCCGGGTATCCCCTCGGCCCCTGCCGCGGGACCGCAGGTTTGCGCCGAGTGCAAGAACGGGGCCAGGGTCACGAACACGGTGACGGCCGCCGTGATGAGCCGGACCGTGTAGAGGACCGGTGCCTGTGCCCGGCGACGCGAGACCACCCGTGTGACCCACGCGCCCGCCGAGCCTGCGGCGAGCGTGGCCAGCAGACTCGCGGGCAGTGCGAAGCCCGCGAGCGGATGCCGGGGCGGCAATCCCGTGCAGTAGTCGCTGTCGTTCATCACAGAGGTCAGCACTACCAGCAGCGGGGTCGTGGCCAATGCCGTCGCCCAGGCCAGGGCGGTCAGTACCCACTGCAGCGTCCCGTGCCGGCCCCGCACCGCACGGGAGAGGGCCACGCACATCAAAAGGACCGGTGCCGCCATCATGCATCCGCCCTGCGACAGAGCGGTGGCGCGGGACCGGCCGTCGACCTGTGGGTCGTCGGCCCAATAGAAGGTGATGTACGCCCCGAACACGGCGATCATGATCACCTGCACGGCGAGGGCGTGCACGGTGGCCCGGGCCTTGGGCGCGTCAGGGAAGGAGGCGGGCCAGAGGACGCCCCGCTCGCAGGCGCCCTCGCGTGTGCGCACCGGGTTCCTCCGGTTTCGCCGATCAGCAGCTTCACGGACCCCCTCCACTCTGCGTCGGAGCCGGCGGGAGTGAACACCGCGCCTGCCGGATTCCGTTCATGATCGGCTGGAGTGGGGCCGGCCACATCCGTGCGAACACGTAGCCGAGCACGTGACCGCGGGGCGCAAGCATTGCGGCGCGAAGGTCGGGGCGGCGTCGTACCGCGTCCAGGTCCCGACTCGCCGTTCCGCATCAGGAATGGGGCGACCGGGGTACCGACGCCTGCCACGCCGTGAACAGGGGCAGTCCACTGTTGCCGGCGAAGATCACGATGCCGAACGGCCTGTCGAACGCGATGTGCCTGGTCCGCGGTACGCGGCCCGAGACGCTCCGAGTGGACTTCCAGACCTGCGTCACGGCTGCCGCTCGCACACCCTCCTCGTCCATTCTCAGCACCGACTCCTGGGTGACCCTGTCGATGCGCAGTGGCTCGGGAGACATGCCGGAGAAGTCGGCGCGTTCGGACACGGCCAGGGGGACGCCGAGCGGGGGCAGATGCCGCTTTGCGTCAAGGCGCGTGCGCAAGTGGAGCCGCGGGAGCGCGACGGTGACCTCGTCCGCGTCGACCGGCCGCCGACGCTCGAGCGGCGCCCAGGCAGCGGGCAGGACTTCCGCGGGGCCCCGACCTGGTGCTCCCAGCACGCAACTCACCTGCAGCGGCACCCGGCCCGGCTCCGCGTCGCAGAGCAACGCCACCACGTCCACCTCATCCGCAGCGCTTTGGGAGGGAGCCTCGACGGTCCAGGCGTACGAGGGCCCCGGCAGCGTCTTGGCCATGGTCGGGACGAGGTGCCCGATGCCCCGGGCGTCGGTGAAGGTCCGGTCGGCGGTGTTCTGCTGCTTGAACCGGGACGACCACTTGCCGTCCAGCGCGAGCGCGTTGACGAGCAGAAGCAGTTCGTCCCCCTCCGGACGGTCCGGCAGCCGACCGATCAGCCGACCCGTCATCTCTCGCACCCAGGCGCTGATCGCCGAGGGGTCGGACGGGTCCAGGTGCCCGAAGCAGATCCCCGGCAGACGGTCACGGAAATCCCGGTAGACCGGAATCCGCGACCACACGCCCGTCGCCAGCTTCAGCCCTTCCACAGCGGCCAGTTGGGCGGCGACCTCGGTGGTGGCGGCAGCAGCCTCCGGCCCGGCCGCACCCAGCAACGTACGCAGCTCCTGCGCCGTGTCCGACCGGGCCCCCGCCGCGACGGCCGACAGCGCAAGCCACAGGCCCATGGGCGAACAGACGACATCACCGTTCGCCGCCCGCACAGCCGCATCATCGATCACTGACACCAGCAAGCGCTCCGCGAACGCCCGGACGCCGTCGACATGCCGAGTTTGTATGGCCTGAGCCACGCTGCCTCCTGACTTGTGCCGCCCGCACGGTGCGAGACGGCCCGAACGGTCCTTGCCTTGCCGGTGACGACCCGGCCTCGTAGAGCCGGTGTCGGCACAGGACCTGGCACTGAGCACTGCGCGAAGTCGTCGGCTCGCCGGCCCGGCCGCGCCCTGCGGGGATCCGGGAAGCGGACGGCCGTCCCGGCGCAGCGCCGACAAGCCTGCCGCACCCCGCCCTGCCCCGGCATCAGTACAAACACGTAGGCCGGCACCCGTGTCGGCCGAGCCCCGGCACGCGGCTGGTGAGCCCACGCGGAATGTCCGCGAGGCCGTGATCACCTCGGCCGGTGCAGCAGGGCCGGAGCGGTGGCCCCCGACCATCTGTGGTGCGTGGCGCGTCAAGAGGGCGAAGGCCCGATCACACTCCGCCCAGCGTCGTCTGCAGGCGGGCCGGGCAGGTCTCCGGGCTGCTCAGGGCGGTCGGCGGCAGAGTGGAGCCGCGGGCTTCGGAGAGGCAGGCTTGGTGCATGAAGTCGCTCTGGCGCTCACCCCCTCGGCCAGGAGCACGCGGCCGTGGCCGGGGCCTCTTCATGCTGGTGCAGTGCGTGCCCTTCCTGATGGCACTGGCCGTGCTGGTCATCGAGCTCACGCCCGCGCACTTCATCTACACCGGGCCGCTCCTCACCGCGGTCCCGGCGCTCGCGGGAGTGACCATGGGGCCCAAGGGCACCACCGCGGCGGCGGCACTGGCGCTGGCCATCAGCGTGACCACCGCGACCTACAACGCTGCTTGGGGCACTCTGCAGGTCTACACCAATTTCCTGGCTCTGGGCCTGGTCTCCGTAGCGGGTTTCATCTGCAGCAGCGCCGTGCAGGCGCGCAGGCAGAGAGAACTCGACCAGGTCCGCCGCATCGCCGTGGCGGCCCAGGAGGTCGTGCTGCGGCCCGTGCCCGCGAGACTGGGCCCAGTACTGGCGGGCAGCCTCTGCCTGGCCGCCGGGACGGGGGCACGGGTGGGCGGTGATCTCTACGAGGCCGTTCAGACGCAGCACGGCGTCCGGATGATCGTGGGGGATGTCCGGGGCAAGGGGCTGTCCGCGGTGCGGGCCGTTGCGGCGGCGCTGGGTGCGTTCCGGGAAGCCGTGCACTATGACGATGAGCTCGTAGAGGTCATGAACCGCTGCTCGGCCGCGCTGCGACGGGAAGTCGCGGTGCCGGGTGCGTACGCGCAGGAAGTGCTTATGGAAGGATTCACCACGGCACTCATCGCACAAGTGCCGGACGAGCCCGTGGTGCAGCTGATCAACCGGGGGCATCCGCCGCCACTGCTGCTGCACCAGGGCCGGGCCACGCCACTGATGCCCTCCCTGCCGCTGCCGCCTCTCGGCCTCGAAGACCTCGCTCCCGACCTCGTCGCCAAGCCCGAGAGCTATCCGTTCGTCCCCGGTGACCGTCTGTTGCTGTACACCGACGGCGTGATCGAGGCCCGCAACCGCGACGGCGAGTTCTTCGCCCTGCCGGAGACCATGGAAGGGATACCTGCCGGCACCGCCCCACCAGAGTTCCTGGAGCAACTGCACCAGGCGCTGATCCGCCATACCGAGGGTGACTTGGCCGACGATGTGGCGATGATCCTCGCCGACCGGCTCGGCAGCGAACAAGAGAGACTCCCCGGTGGGGCAGGCCTGGGTTAGGCAGCTGTCACGCTGCGGTGGGTCGCCCTGGGGCAACGACGCCGCCCGCCTGAATCCAGCCCCTGAAACCGCCTGGTACCGGAATCCGTGACGCGCGCTGTCGACCTGTTCGAGGTGGCTGCGGACCTGTGCGACTTCGATCCGGGACCCGGAACCGGGTGTGCACGGACAGAGCTGTCGACAGGGCCGACGCGGTGATGACAATGGATAGCCACATCACGCAATGGGGGCAGCGTGTTGCCATATCTGCACCGAGAAGGTGGCCGGAGCCGGGGCTGGCTGAGGTACCTGACAGCCGTGGGGGCCGGAGCCTGCGCATTGGGACTCGCTGCCACCTGGACGACCGGTCCGCTCGCCACCGGAATCGGCGCGGCCGTCACGGCGCTGTACAGCCTGGTGGCGGACCACACGCGACCGCGGCAGTCGCGTTCGCAGGCTGCGGCCCTGTTGCGGACCACGTCGGGACGCATCCCCCGGTGCAACCAGCTGGACCGTCCCGAACTGGCCGGCGTGCACCCCGCGGACGGCCAGCACGCTCAACCGGCACCCCCTTATGTGGAGCGTGATGCCGAGCCACTGGTACGGGAAGCGCTGGCGCAGGGCGGTTTCGTGCTGATCGTGGGTGAGTCGACGGCCGGAAAGACGCGTCTGGCCTACGAGGTCGCCCGGTCGCTCTTCCCGCGACACGCCTTCGTACGCCCCCTGACCAGGACCGCTCTCGCCGCCGCCATCGAGGTGGCCCGGCGTCGCAGACGCGCTGTCCTGTGGCTGGACGACCTTGAGGACTATCTGGGTGCCGACGGGGTGACCACCTCGATGCTGGCCGGGCTGCTTCAGGGTCGGTCCGGTCGTGCCGTGGTACTGGCGACGATGCGGTCGGAGGAGTACCGCCGTTACGACGCCCGCGAGGAGAGCAGGCTCACCGGATCCGACCGGGACGCATGGCGGGTCCAGCGGGAGGTGCTGGACCGGGCACGGAAGATCCGCCTCGCTCGCCACTGGACGCCCGCGGAACAGCAGCGTGCCGCGGCGCACCGGGCCGATCCGCGGATCAGACTCGCGCTCAAGAGCTGCGACCGGTTCGGAGTCGCAGAAGTGGTCGCGGCCGGCCCCGAGTTGCTGGCTGCCTGGGAGAACGCCTGGGCGCCGGGGGCCAATCCGCGCGGCGCGGCCGTCGTGGCCACGGCTGTCGACTGCCGCCGGTCGGGGCTGCGGCGGCCGGTGAGCAGACAGTGGCTCCAAGACCTCCATCTTCCGTATCTCGCCGAGCGCGGCGGGCCGGATCTGCAACCTGAGCCCTTTGAGGAGGCCATGCAATGGGCCTGCAAGGCCGCCTACGCGACGAGCGGGCTGCTGGTCGGCAACTACAGTCAGGGCTACCTGGCGTTCGACTACCTGCTGAACACGCAAGGACTCCCTCCGGTGCCGGATCATCTGTGGGAGGCGCTGCTGACCCGGGTCGAGCCCGCCGACGCCTACGACATGGGACTGGTTGCCCATCAGGCGAACCAGCTGTCGCGTGCGGTTGCGGCTCTCGAACTGGCCCGGGTCGGGGGAGCGGCCGGCGCGGACTTCCTGCTGGCGATCGCTGTCGGAGACCGCGGCCGGCCGCGCCAGGCGGTACGGAACCTCGAGGACGTCGTACGGCACAGGCGCGCCGAACTCGGCCCGTGCCATCCCGACACGCTGGCCGCCCGACATCAGTGGGCGTTCTTCACGGGGGAGGCCGGCGACACGCATGCGGCCCAAGCCGCATTCACCGAACTGGTGGTCGACACGACGGCGACCCTCGGGCCGACGCACACCGACACGCTGGCCGCCCGGCATCAGCAGGCCTATTTCACCGGAGAGGCGGGAACCACCCAGACGGCGGTCCGGCAGCTGCGGGCTCTTCTGGAGGACCGATTACGGCTGGAAGGACCGGACCACCCCCAAGTCCTCGCCACCCGGCGCAGTCTCATCTGGTTCTCCAGCCTCCATGAGGATCTCGGCCAGGCCGAACTCGAGCTGCAGCACCTTCTGCAGGACGCACTGCGATGCCTCGGGCCGGACGACCCGCACACACTCGCCATCGTCAGCACCCAGGCGGCATTTGCTGCCCGCGCGGGCCGAACGGCGGAAGCAGCGGCGGCATTCACCCAGCTGGTGATCGACCGCAGCCGTGTTCTCGGCGCCGACCACCCGCACGTCGTCCACACCCGCCTGCAGAGGTGCCAGGCGTGGATTGCCGAAGGCCGTACCGGGGAGGCGGGCGAGGAGCTGACACGAGTCCTGCATCAGGCGCAGCGCGTTCTCGAGTCCGGACACCGCCACATCAACCTCGCAAGGATCATGCTCGACGAACTGCACCAGTGACGACGACTTCCGACGTACCAGCGGGTGCCGGCGGCGCGCCCGGAGCGGTCGTCACCTGCCTCCGCGGACGACGGGTGCAGCCGGACGCAGAGAGACCGCGACCCTGACCCGCTGAACGATGAGCAAAGTCACGGCTCTCCGGCCGCCGGGGAGGCAACGGGAGGCTCACCGCGGGCCGGATCGACCGAGGGTTTGCCCGGGGCGCTCACTCCGCACGCTGATCCCAGCGGAACCGCCGGACGGCCACCACGGCACCGGCCGTCCCCCACAGCAGCAGGACGCCGTAGTCCCGCCAGGGGAGGCCGGCACGGTCCGTGGTGAAGGCGCGGAACAGGGCGTCGTTGAACGGCTTCACCGGCAGGGCACCGGCGATGGCGTTCAGCAGGGCGGAGTGGATCGGCATGTACGTGCCCGAGACGAACACGAGCGGGAACAGCACCAGCTGCACGACCGACGGCGCGGCCTCCGCGTTGCGGATCAGCGAGGCCACCGCGACTCCGAGGGCGCAGAAGGCACCCGCGCCGAGCACCACGGTCACCGCCGGCGCGGCCCACTGCGAGGCGGCGGGCAGCGAGACGCCGTAGAGCCTGCCGACCGCCGTGATGAGCAGGACGTCGACGACGCTCACCAGGACGCAGTGCGCCAGCAGACCCACGAAGTACACGGACGCGGACAGAGGGGTGGCCCGGACCCGCTTCAGCAACCCGCTCTGCCGCCGTGTCGCGAGCACGATCGCCAACTGGCTGTAGCAGGAGCCCAGTACGGACACGGCGGCGATCGTGGACACGTAGTACTGGAGGGCGGATCGCCCGAAGTAGAACTCGCTCCTCCCGATGCCGCCGAACAGCCCGCCGAAGACCGCCATGACCACGACCGGGAAGACGAACGTGAAGAACGCGCTCTGCGGATTGCGCCAGAACGACAGCTGCTCGTAGCGGATCTGATGCCACACCAGGCGCAGGACCCGGTTCGGCGTCGGTCCGGCCGTGGCTCGGGGAGCGGTGATGCTCACGATGTGCTCCTCTCCGGTGTGCGCTCCGGCGTGCCATGGTTCTGGTCGGTCAGACGCAGATAGACGTCCTCCAGGCTGGGCCGGTCGACCGTCAGCCCGGAGAGCACGGTGTCGCGGCCCAGCGCCCAGTCCGTGAGCCGGTGCAGCGTCCGGGTCGGCTCCGCGGACTCGACGGTGACCAGGCCGTCCTCGCCGGGCGTGGCGGGAACCGGCAGATCGGCGACCGTGGTTGCGGGCGGCAGTGCGAAGCGGATCCGGGCCCGTGCGGTGTCGCGTCCGCCCAGGGTCGCGGGCGTGCCCGCGGCCACGATCCGGCCGTCGGCGATCACCGCCACCCGGTCGGCCAGCTCCTGGGCCTCCTCCATGTAGTGGGTGGTGAGCAGAATGGTGGTTCCCGCGTCACGCAGGTCACGCATCATCTGCCAGGCGGCCCGGCGCGCTACCGGATCGAATCCGGTCGTCGGCTCGTCGAGGAAGAGCAGGCTCGGGTCGCCGATCATCCCCAGTGCGAGATCCAGGCGGCGCTTCTGGCCGCCGGAGAGCGCCCGGACCTTCTTCTTCTCCAGCCCGGCGAGGCCGACCAGGCCCATCACCTCGTCGATGTCGCGGGGCGCGGGGTAGTAGCCCCCATTGCGGGCGATCGTCTCGCGGACGGTGAGATACGGCTCGACCGCGATGTCCTGCAACACCAGCCCGATCCTCTCCCGCAGGATGCGCGCGGTGGCCTTCTCACCCGGGTCCAGGCCGAGCACGGCGACCCGTCCCAAGTCGCGGCCCCGAAACCCCTCCAGGATCTCCATGGTGGAGGTCTTGCCCGCCCCGTTGCGGCCGAGCAGCGCGAAGATCTCCCCGTGCTCGACAGTGAAGCTCACCCCGCGCACCGCCCACACCGTGCCGTACCGCTTGTGCAGACCCTCCACCACGACCGCGTCAGCCACGGCCGCCTCCCGTCCCTCGGTGCGCGGCCCCCGCTGTCAGGCGCGAACGCAACGGATCTCCAACGTCAGGTCGATGCGGCGCCCGGCCATTCCACGGGCCGCCGTCACACCGAACTCGGTACGGTCGACCCGCGTGGTGGCACGGACGGTGAAGGCATCGGCGAGCACCTCGCAGCGCACGACCGAAAGGCGGGCCGGCCGGGGGACTCCGCACACGGTCAGCGTGCCGGAGACCGTGGTGGCGTCCACCCGGTCGGAGGCGAACGTGATCAGTGGGTACCGGTCGGCGTTCAGGAACTTCGGCGACCGTACGGCGGCGTCCCGCTGGTCGTTGCCCGTGCGGAAACTCATCGCGTCGAGCTCCGCGTGCACACGCGACGAAGAGAGCGGCCCGGTCACGTCGACGGTGCCGACGCGGATCGCGAAGGTGCCGCGCACCGGCAGAAGGCCGAAGAGGTGCCTGCTCTTGAACGAGAGGGACGAACTGTCCGTGTCGATCGTGTAGTGACCGAGCCGGGGAGCCGTCGTGGCGGGGTTGTCTGTCGCATCCATGCCCCCATTCCACGGCGGCGGGCGTGCAGCGCGGCAGGGCGAGTGGTTGGTTCCCGACCCGACGAAAGCACGCTCACGCTGTCCGGCATACGACTTTCGTAGGGTCCGCCCGAGCCGGAGGTGTCCGGTGCCGGCTGCCGGGCCGGGTCCGCGCAGCCGATGCCCTACGGTGAGCGTCATGACCGATGACCGGGGGGCGTGTGACGGGCCGTGGCTCCGTCGGCACCGGCTCGCCGTGGACGTGACGATCGCGGCAGTCTTCGTGCTGCTCGACACCGGCACGACGCTGGCCGGCGCCACCTGGTGGCCCGACCGTCCGGGCGCGCTCGCCTGGGCCGTGCTGGGTGTGCAGGCGCTCGCCTGCGCCTCGCTCGCCTTCCGCCGCATCGCCCCGCTGACCGTCGTCGGTGTGCTCGGCGCGTTCACGCTCGCGGTGACGCTGCTGATCTCACCGGCGGGCGCACTGACGCCCGCCCACCCGGGTGGCGTATGGGCTCCCCTCTCCACCCTGCCGGCCGCCTACGGACCGTTCTTCTACCAACAGAACCGCCGTACGGCGTACTTGGCGCTCGGCGCCTTCACCCTCGTCGTCATGCGGCCCTGGGAGCCGTCCGTCACGAACATGACGGTCGGGCTGCTGCGTACCGCCGTCGGGCCGCTGCTGGCCCTGTACTTCGACACCCGCCGCAGGCTGTTGCAGGCACTGGTCGAGCGCGCCGAGCGCGCCGAGCGGGAGCGTCATCTGCTGGCCGAGCAGGCCCGCGCCGAAGAACGCGCCAGGCTCGCCGGTGAGATGCATGACGTGGTCACCCACCGGGTGAGCCTGATGGTGCTGCAGGCCGGTGCCCTGAGGGTGACGGCACCGGACGAGGCGACCCGGCAGGCGGCGGAGGAACTGCGCGCCGCGGGCTGCCAGGCGCTGGATGAACTGCGGGACCTGGTCGGCATCCTGCGGACCGCGCCGGAGGGCGACCGGACCCCCTCGGTGGCCGGTTTCGCCGACCTGGTCGCCGAGTCCGTGGCGGTGGGGATACCGACCGAGCTGATCGAGCAGGGCGACCCGGCGCTGGCCTCACCGGTGGTCGGACGCACCGCCTACCGTGTGCTGCGCGAGGCGCTGACCAATGTACGCAAGCACGCTCCCGGCGCCCGTGTGAAGGTGCGAGTGGAGTACGGCAACGCACAGGTGCGGCTGGCGGTCCGCAACACGCCACCGACCGGCAGACCCCGCAGCGCCCTCGCCGGTACCGGCTCCGGTCTGGGGATAGCGCATCTGCGGCAGCGCATCGAACTCGTGCACGGCACGCTGCGTGCCGAACCCTGTTCCGACGGCGGGTTCAGCGTCGAGGCGACGCTGCCCGCGTTCGTCCCGACTGCGGAAGCGGAGCTGTGAGCGTGGCCAGGGTAGTGGTGGTGGACGACGAACCGATGGTGTGCGGGTTCCTGCGCACCATTCTCGGCTCGGCCCCGGACATCGAGGTCGTCGACGAGGCGCACGACGGCGCGGCCGGCGTCGAGGCGGTCCGGCGCAGCCGCCCGGACGTAGTCCTGATGGACCTGCGCATGCCGGGCACGGACGGGCTGACCGCGATCGGACGCATCAACGAACTCGCCGACCCGCCGCGCATCGTGGTGCTGACCACCTTCGACGCCGACCAGTACGTGCTGCGCGCGCTGCGGGCCGGGGCGACCGGCTTCCTGGTGAAGTCCACCCCGCCGGAGGAACTGATCGGTCTCGTGCGGACCGCCGCGCAGGGGCACACCGTCCTGTCGCCCTCCGCCGCGCGCCGGCTGATCGCCGCCTCGACGGACAGCCTCCCGGCCCGCGACCGGGCCCGCGAACTGGTCGGCTCGCTGACCGAGCGAGAGGTCCAGGTGCTGGCCGGTCTCGGCGAGGGTCTGTCGAACGCGCAGATCGCGGCGCGACTGTACCTCTCCGAGGCCACGATCAAGGGCTATGTCTCGCGGATGCTGGACAAGCTGGGCTGCGTCAACCGCACCCAGGCCGGCCTCCTCGCCCACGACGCGGGGATCGCCGACGCCTAGCGCTCGGACCGCTTCGGTTCGCCGAGCCGGCGGTCGTGGCGGTCGGACGGGTGCCGGCGTTCGTTCCGATGAGCCCTTCTCGCATGTGCGCCGGCGCGGCGTCGGCGGGCGTCACCCCGACGTGCTCGCCCCTGCAGTCACAGCATCAGCCGGGCGGGGGAAGGCGTGCGGGGAGGCGTTGCTCACCTGCCGTCTGCTCGCCGAGCACTACACCTGGATGCTGGGCGGCGACGTCCACGAAGCCGTAAACGGGCGGGCCAGGCCAGTCTCGGAACTCGGCCTGGCGGGAGCCGAAGACGGCGGGACGGTCATTGATCCGGGCTGCGGCTCCGGTAACAGACACTGGCCCTGGTCCGCCTCGGCTTCTCTCCCGTGATCGCCGCGGACACCAGCCGCCGCCTGTTCGACGAGCTGGCAGCGCCCACGTCCAGGGCACGGGGGAGGTGGGGCCGGTGCACGGCGACATCCGCACGGTGCTGCCCGAGGCGGCCGAGCCGAGTACGGTCGCGTCGTCTGCATGGGCGCGGATCCTGCACGCCGTGACGTCCTGACGGCATTCGTGGCTCTCGTACGACGCGGTACGCGACCATGGCGGTCACGGCCGCGCGCACCGGCGCGAACTGAACGGCGGACATGAGCGCCCCCGTCAGAAGGGCCCAACTTCCTCTGTTCTGTTCAGCGCCGGGCAGCCGGCGGACACGAGGCCCGGCAGGTCAGGCGGCGGTCCGCAGATCCTCGGCCGTCAGCAGAGACAGCAGACGGATGCCTTCGGCCGCGAGAGCTTCGGCGCCGCCCTGCTCACGGTCGATCACACACAGGGCCTCGTGCACCTGCGCCCCCAGGCCGCGCAGATCCGCGGTCGACAACACGATCTGTCCGCCGCTGGTGACCACGTCCTCCACGACCAGCACCCGTCGGCCCGAGACCTCGGCCCCCTCGGCGAGTCGGCAGGTGCCGTACGCCTTGGCCTGCTTGCGAACGAACGCGCAGGGCAGCCCCGTGTGGCGGCCGAGGGCGGTCACCACCGGTATGCCGCCCATCTCCAGACCCGCCAGCACCTCCGTGTCGGACGGCACCAGTGGTGCCATCCGCCGGGCGATCTCGTCCAGCAGAACGGGGTCGGCTTCGAACCGGTACTTGTCGAAGTACTCCGTGGCGGTCCGCCCGGACCGCAGGGTGAACCGACCGGTCAGATGGGACGCAGCGTGGATACGAAGTGCAAGATCAGCATGGGTCACAGGCATCCAGTCTTCCAGCCGCTCTGTCTGCCCCGGCCACCGGGTTCCCTGGGTAGCCCCCGGACCAGGGAGATTTCCTCATCCACGACCTGCTTGCCTCGGCTCTGCAGGACCGCACGGAACGGCCGTGACGCTAGATTCTCGTCGCAGGCTTCGGAAGAAGGCGCGGACGTCGCCGATGAGCAGGTCGGGCTCCTCCATCGCGGCGAAGTGGCCTCCCCGATCGAACTCCGTCCAGCGGACGATGTTGTTGGTGCGTTCGGCGATGTGGCGCAGGACGATGAAGTTCTCCTGCGGGAAGGAGGCGAACGCGGTGGGGGTTTTCGAGGGCTCGGGCGGCTGTCCCCAGTAGGGCGCGTGGGCGCGCTCGTAGTAGATGCGCCCGGAGGAGCCGGCGGTCCCGGTCAGCCAGTACAGCATCACGTTGGTCAGGAGATGGTCGCGATCGACGGCGTCCTCCGGCAGGTCGGAGGAATCGGTCCACTCCTTGAACTTCTCGACGATCCACGCAAGCTGGCCGACGGGGGAGTCGGTGAGTGCGTAGGCGAGGGTCTGCGGACGCGTGGACTGGATGTCGGCATAGCCCTGTTTCTCGCGACTCCATGCCCGCATCCGCTCCCAGGAGGCCCGGGTGCGTTCCTGTTCCGCGGGGCTGAGGGCGGCGAGTTCCTCCCCGGTCGGCTCGGCCGCCGCCCCTGCGCCGGGAATCATGTTCAGGTGGACCCCGATGACCTGGTCGGGGCGGATGCGACCCAGTTCGCGAGAGATGGCTGATCCCCAGTCGCCGCCCTGGGTCCCGTATCGGTGATATCCCAGGCGCTGCATCAACTCGGCGAAAGCGGCCGCGACACGGTGGTACTCCCAGCCCGATTCGCGGGTGGGGCCGGAGAACCCGAAGCCGGGGATGCCCGGAAGGACCAGGTGGAAGGCATCGGCGGGATCGGCGCCGTGCGCCCGCGGGTCGGTGAGCGGGCCGGCGATCCGCTCGAACTCGACGATGGATCCGGGCCAGCCGTGCGTGATGATCAGAGGCGTGGCATCCGGTTCCGGGGAGCGGATGTGCGCGAAATGGATGTGCGCGCCGTCGATCGTGGTCGTGAACTGCGGCCACTGGTTCAGGCGGCTCTCCGCCGCTCGCCAGTCGTACTCGTGCCGCCAGTAGTGCGCAAGCTCCCGCAGGTAGTCACGCGGAACGCCGTACGCCCAGCCGACGTTCGGCAGTTCGTCCGGCCAGCGGGTGCGGTCAAGACGGTTCCGCAAGTCGTCCAGATCGCTCTCCGGAATCGATACGCGGAACGGTCGGATCGTCTCGTTCTGTGGTGTCGTCATATCGGCGCAGCTTAGGTTCACGGGGGTGAGCGCGGCCGCCGCGAGCCGCCGGGTCACCGTCACCCTGCAGAGCCGGGCGGCCGTGGGGGAGGACGACAGGGACTGGAAGCAGGTGGGCACCCCGCTGGAGCTCACCTGCCGAGCCGACGGGAGCTCATTCGCCTGGACCGGCGGGATCGCGCCGCCGGCCGGGCGGCTGCTGACGCTGTACCGGCTGCTGGTGCAGGAGTACGAGCTCTACCGCGCCGATCAGGACACGGCCACCGACACCGTCACCGTGAACGGTACGGCGGTGCCCGCCGCTCGGCGCCTGGTGCATGCCGACTCCTTCGGCCTGACGGTCGGCCTGCTCGGCCGCATCGGCTTCGAGCTCCAGGAGACCGGCATGGGGCGGACGATCGTACGCGGGATCCCGGAGCGTGGCTCTGAGCGGGCGTCAGCAGTTCCTTGACCGGATATTGTCAGAGCTCCCGCTTCGCGGGAGCGACCAGGTGCCTCTTCGGCGGCACTGCCGGTTCGCTGATCAGGGAGCGGCGGCCTGAAGCAACGTCATGGGCCTTAGAACTCGCGCGGATAGGCGTGGGCTTACGGGCGTCGCCTCGGGCGGTTGTCCCAGCGGTTGGTGGTCCAGGATCGTCGGATCAGGCTGCGGACGGTGATGATCGTGTCTGCGAGGTCGAAGAAGGCGTCGATCACGACGGCGCGGCGTTCGTAGCAGCGGGAAAGACGGTGGAAGGCGTTCTGCCAGGCGTGGGTGCGCTCGACGTGCCACCGCCGGCTCGCCTGAATCGGTGCTTTCTCGCCCTTGTGCGCTATTCGACCGTGCAGCCCGCGTTCGTCGAGCAGGGCGCGGGTCTTGTTCGAGTCGTACCCAGCGTCCAGGTGCACCGTGATGTCGTCGGGCAGCGGCCCGAGTTCCGCGAGGCGGTCCAGGGTCGGGGCCAGCAGTGGAGAGTCGTGACAGTTCGCCCCGGCCAGGACACGGCCGAGCGGGATTCCGTAGCCGTCAGTCATGCCGGAGCGCTTCAGGCCCTGTTTTCCCCGGTCGACCGGGGAACGGCCGGCGACCTCGCCGCCGCCGGGTGCCTTGGTGAGGGAGCCGTCGATGGCGATCTGATCCAGCATTAGGCCGACGATGCGGTCGTAGGAGTCGAGCGCGATCTGCTTCAACTGGCTGAAGATGCCCAGGCGGATCCACTCATCGCGACGGCTGCGGATGGTGCTCGCCGAGCAGGTCGTGTCAGCAATCGCCTCGTAGGGGCAGCCGAACCGCAGCAACTGCAGAAGCTTGTCGAACACGATCCGGTCACTGATGCGCGGACGGTGGCAGCGCAGAGGGTGGTCCGGGTGGTAGAGCGGCCGCTGGGGCAGCAGGGCCGAGAACTGGTCCCACAGCGGTTCGGTCAGCCATGGCGGAAGAACAGGCACAGGTCTCCCCGGTGATCGCAGAGCGTCGCGCTGGGCTGGCGGCAGCGATCGCCTCGACTGCCTGCGTCCGGCTGATAAGCCCTTCCCGAACGTCGCCGCATCGTGGTCGCACTCCAGAGTTGACCATCCCACCCCAGCATTGTCATCATTGATGACAGCACTGATGATTTCGAGAGTGGGGACGGACATGGCTGTGGGCAAGGGCCGGGCGGTGCGGTTGTCGCCGGAGCTGATCGTGGAGGCGGCCGTGCGGATCGCGGCGCGGGCGGAACCGGACGGGCTGACCGGACGGGCTCTGGGAGAGGAACTGGGTGTGGACCGGTCGGCGGTGTGGCGGCATTTCGCGGACCGGGACGCGCTGCTGCTGGCGGTGGGTGACCGGCTGCTGGCAATGGCCGTGGAGCGTGTGCCCGACGGCCTGGGGCCGCGGGAGGTTCTGCAGGAGCTGGCCCGCTCCCTGGTGGAGGTCTTTGCGGCCCACCCGTACGTCGGTGCGGCCGTCGCATGCCGGACCACCCGCGGCCCGGGGGAGTTCGCCGCGATGGAGACGATGCTCACGGCGCTGGAGGAGATCGGTCTGGACGAGGGCAGTGTGGCTCGCTACCAACGGATGCTCGCCGACACCGTGCTGGCGTACGCGGGCATGCGTGCCGGGTATGCCGCGCTCCCGCAGGAGGTGCGCGCCGCCGACGAGCATGCCTGGGCCGGGGCATACGCCACCATCTCCCCCGAGCAGTATCCGGCCATCACCACGCACCTGCCCCACCTGGCAGCGCAGGACGACGAGGCCGTCTTCCAGACGCTGATGGAAGCGTTCTGGCTGGCCGTCGACGCAACCGCCCGCACCACCCCCAAGGACGGCGCCGATGTCTGACCACCGCCCTGCTGTGGAAGCCGCCGACGAGGCTGACGAGGCTGTCGACACGGACCAGAAAGCCCCCCAGGACAGCAGTCCCGAACCGGCAGCCAGCTCCCGGTCCGCTTCCGCTGCCGGTCCCACCACCCGGGCCGTGGAGCCGACCGACCGCACCGTGGCCGACTCGCGTTCTGCAAAGCCGCGGACACGGCGCGTACTACGGCGCACCCTCATCGCACTGCCGGTGGCGCTTGGCGTGCTGGTGGCCGGCTCCTACACGGCCACCGCGCTGCTGGACATCCCCTCCCCACCCACGCTGGCCCAACTGCTGACCACCGAGCCCTCGCGGCAGGGCGACCTGTTCGCCACCCGCACCATCCCCGCCTCCGCCACGCCGGCACCCCTGCCCGTCCACGACGAGTCGCTTCCTGCGACCGTGCCATGGAAGGGCGAGCGGGCGCCGGTCGAGCAGTTCCTGACGACCACCCACACCAATGCCTTCCTTGTCCTCAGGAATGGCCGGCTGACCCACGAGTGGTACCGCAACGGGGTGAGCCCCACCACCCGCCTGTCGTCCTGGTCGGCCGCCAAGTCGGTGGTGTCCCTGCTCGCCGGGCAGGCCATCGAACAGGGCAGACTCCGGGAAGACGACCGGCTGGTCGATATCCTGCCCCAGCTGAAGACCGGCGGAGCCTACGACGCCATCACCGTGCGCGACCTGCTGGACATGACCTCGGGCGTGGACGTCCCGGAGAACTACAACGAGTACTACCCGCTGACCGGCACCGCCCGGATGTACCTCACCCGGGACCTGCCCGCCTTCGCGCAGGACCATCGAGACCTGCAGTTCCCGCCGGGCAGCCAAGGCGCCTACCGCAGCATCGACACCGAACTCCTTGGCCAGGTCCTGGCCAAGGCCCAAGGACGGCCGCTGGCCGACCTCCTGGCGGACAACATCTGGGCACCGATGGGAGCACAGGACAGCGCCACCTGGAACCTCGACCACGACAACGGCCACGAGAAGGCGTACTGCTGCATCAACGCCACCCCCCGCGACTACGCCAAACTCGGCCAACTCGTCCTGAACAACGGCCGCGCCCAGGACAAACAGATCATCCCCCCGGCATGGATCAAGCGCATCGCCACCCCAGCACCCCACAAAGTCGACGGCTGGGGCTACTCCGCGCAGTGGTGGCATCCGCCCGGCGGCAACGGCAAGGACTACTCCGCCCTCGGCGTGTACGGGCAGTACATCTACGTCGACCCCGTAAGCAAGACCGTCGTGGTGAAACTCAGCGACTACGGGGACCAGCAAGACGAACAGGAGACCTTCGACGCCCTGCGCGCCATCGCCCAGAGCGGCTGACCTGTACCTGCCGTGCTGTCACGGGTACCCCCGCGCCTATCTGCGCGATCTCTTAGGCGTCCTTGTTGGCCTTGAGCTTCTGCCACACCGTGCTGAGCGCTTGCAGGTCGTCCTGGTCGAGGAGGTCCGTGAAGACAGGGGCGAGGCACTCGCGGCGGGTGGCGTCGGCCGCCTCGAACAGCCGGTGGCCCTCGGGAGTGAGCGAGACCTCGACGGAGCGGGCGTCGCGCGGCGAGGGGGTGCGGGTGACCAGGCCGCGGCTCTGGAGGGCGTCGACGACGCGCGAGACCTGGCTGCGGCTGAGCATGGTGCTGTTGCCCAGGACCGAGGCCGGAACGGGGTCGGGGCTGGAGGCCAGCCAGAGCAGGACCTCGAACCAGGAGACCGGCAGGTCGTGCGCCTTGGTCAGGGCACGGTCCACTCGGTCCGTCAGGACGGTCCCGGCCCAGACCAGCCCGTAGAAGGCGTGGTCGGCCACGGGCATCTCGGCCTGGGTGAGCTTCTTCTTCGGCATGTCCCCAGCTTAGCGGTTGCGTGTACACGCACATAGATGCATTATGGTGTGTGTACACGCACTCAAATGTGCGTCATCCCCACCACGAAGGGCTTCCCCATGTCTTCCCAGTCCCCCAAGGTCGTCCTCATCACCGGTACCTCCTCGGGCATCGGCCTCGCCGCCGCCGTCTCCGCCGCCCGCGCCGGCTGGACCACGGTCGCCACGCTGCGTGACCCCAGCCGCTCCGACGCCCTGCGCAAGGCCGCCGCCGAGGCGGGCGTGGAACTCGACATCCGCCGGCTCGACGTCACCGACGAGGCCTCCATCACGTCCGCGATCGACGGCGTGCTCGCCGACTACGGCCACCTGGACGCCGTCGTCAACAACGCAGGCGCCGGACACCTCGGCACCCTGGAGAACGAGTCAGTGGCCGAGGTCCGCAAGGTCATGGAGGTCAACTTCTTCGGCGTACTCAACGTCTCCAAGGCCGCCATGCCCCACCTGCGCGCCTCCGGCGGCCGTCTGATCACCGTCACCAGCGTCGGCGGCGTCATCGGCCAGCCCTTCAACGAGGCCTACTGCGCGGCCAAGTTCGCCGTCGAGGGGTACATGGAGAGCCTGGCTCCCGTGGCCGCGGCGCACGGAGTGTCCGTCTCCGTGATCGAGCCCGGCGCCGTCGCCACCGAGTTCGTGGCCAACGTCGGTGTGGACCTGGAAGAGGCCGTCGCCGGTGCCGGGGTGTACGCACCCCAGCTGAGCGCCTACGTGAACCGCACGGTCGGGCAGTTCCTGGACGGCGCGCAGACCGCCGAGGGCGCCGCCGAGTCGGTGATCGAGGCGCTGACCGCGGACCGGCCCGCCTTCCGCCTCCAGACCTCCGACTGGGCCCGTGGCTTCGTGGGCACCAAGATCACCGACCTGGACGGCTCGGCGGTCGTCGGTATCACCCAGGGCTGGGTCGCCTGTCCTGCACGCACCCGGCGAGGTGGGAGAGGG
>NZ_JBFAET010000053.1:0-49912 GCF_040642095.1 Streptomyces sp. NPDC020362 | reverse complement strand
GTGTGCGACGCGCACGGCCGGCTCCTGTGGGTCGAGGGGCACCCGGCGACCCGGCGGCGGGCGGACGGCATGAACTTCGTGCCGGGCGCGCGCTGGTCGGAGGCGGCGGTCGGAACCAACGCTCCGGGCACCGCGGTCGCCCTGGACCGGCCGGTGCAGGTGTTCGCGGCGGAGCACTTCATACGGCGGGTGCAGCCGTGGACCTGCGCGGCCGCGCCGGTGCACGACCCGCACACCGGGCGGGTCCTCGGCGCCGTCGACATCACGGGCGGCGACGGGCTGGCGCACCCGCACAGTCTGGGCTTCGTGCGGGCGGTGGCGCGGGCCGCCGAGTCGCAGCTCACGCTGCTCGTCCCGTCCCGGCCTGCCGGGGACACTGCCGTGCTGAGCGCGCTGGGCCGCGACGAGGCCGAGGTGCGCCTGGGCGGACGACGGATCAGGCTCAGCCGCCGGCACAGCGAGATTCTCATGCTCCTGGCCCGCCATCCCGAGGGGTTGACCGGCGACGAACTGCTGTGCGCACTGTACGCGGACGAATCGGTGACCCCGGTGACGCTGCGGGCCGAACTGGCGCGGCTGCGGCGCCTGCTGGCACCTGGGCTGCTCGCGTCACGGCCGTACCGGCTGACGGCTGCGGTGGAGTCCGACGCCGACGTGGTGGAACGACGGCTGGAGGCGGGTGCGCTCGTGGCGGCGGTGGAGGCGTACACCGGCCCGCTGCTGCCGGGCTCGCAGGCCCCGGCGGTGACACGGCTCCGGGACCGCCTGGCCGACGGGCTGCGCGCGGCCCTGATCGCCCACGGGGACCCCGATCTGCTCGCCGACTGGGCACACGCGCCCTGGGGTGAGGACGACCTGGACGTATGGCGGGCTCTGGCCGCGGTGCGGCCCACGGCGCCGGTGCGGGCACGGCTCGCGGCACTGGAGGCCGAGCTGGCCGTACCGACCGGCCCGCCTTCTCCGCCGGCCGGCCACGCAACGTACTTGCAACGTCCGCACGCCTAGCCTCGCGCCGGAGCTGCCCAACGGCGGGCAGCGCTTCACCGGGAGGCAGACCAGCATGACCCGTTACGCGGCGCCCGGCACCGAGGGCGCGATCGTCTCCTACCAGGCGCGCTACGACCACTTCATCGGCGGCGCGTACGTACCGCCGATACGCGGTCAGTACTTCGAGAACCCGTCGCCGGTGAACGGGCAGCCGTTCACCGAGATCGCGCGCGGCACGGCGGAGGACGTCGAGCGGGCGCTGGACGCGGCGCACGAGGCCGCGCCGGGGTGGGGTCGTACGTCGGTGACGGAGCGCTCCGACATCCTGCTGAAGATCGCCGACCGGATGGAGGCCCACCTCGAGCCCCTCGCGGTCGCCGAGAGCTGGGAGAACGGCAAGCCGGTGCGAGAGACGCTGGCCGCCGACATTCCGCTCGCCATCGACCACTTCCGCTACTTCGCGGGCGCCATCCGCGCGCAGGAGGGTTCGCTGGGCGAGATCGACGACGACACGGTGGCGTACCACTTCCATGAGCCGCTCGGGGTGGTCGCGCAGATCATCCCGTGGAACTTCCCGATCCTGATGGCCGCCTGGAAGCTCGCCCCGGCGATCGCGGCGGGCAACGCGGTCGTCCTCAAACCGGCCGAGCAGACCCCGGCGTCCATCCACTACTGGATGAGCCTGATCGCCGACCTGCTGCCGCCGGGCGTGGTGAACATCGTCAACGGCTTCGGCGTGGAGGCGGGCAAGCCGCTGGCGTCCAGCCCGCGGGTGGCGAAGGTCGCCTTCACCGGGGAGACCACGACCGGGCGGCTGATCATGCAGTACGCCTCGGAGAACATCAAGCCGGTCACCCTGGAACTCGGCGGCAAGTCGCCGAACATCTTCTTCGACGATGTCTGGGCGCACGACGACGACTTCCGGGACAAGGCGCTCGAAGGCTTCACGATGTTCGCGCTCAACCAGGGCGAGGTCTGCACCTGCCCGTCCCGGGCGCTCGTCCAGCGCGGCACCTACGCGGACTTCCTCGAGGCGGCCGTGGCCCGCACCCGGCAGATCAAGCCGGGGCACCCCCTCGACACCGACACGATGATCGGCGCGCAGGCCTCCAACGACCAGCTGGAGAAGATCCTCTCCTACCTGGACATCGGCCGGCAGGAGGGCGCGAAGATCCTCACCGGCGGCGAACGCGTCGAGTACGACGGCGAGCTGAAGGGCGGTTACTACGTCCAGCCGACCATCTTCGAGGGCGACAACCGAATGCGGATCTTCCAGGAGGAGATCTTCGGCCCGGTCGTCTCGGTCGCCTCGTTCGGCGACTTCGACGACGCCATCAAGATCGCGAACGACACGCTGTACGGCCTCGGCGCGGGCGTGTGGACCCGGGACATCAACACGGCCTACCGCGCGGGCCGCGCGATCCAGGCGGGCCGCGTGTGGACGAACTGCTACCACGCCTACCCGGCCCACGCGGCGTTCGGCGGCTACAAGCAGTCCGGAATCGGCCGGGAGACGCACAAGATGATGCTGGACCACTACCAGCAGACGAAGAACCTCCTGGTGTCGTACTCGCCGAAGAAGTTGGGCTTCTTCTAGGCGCAGAAAAAGGGCGTCTGACCAGTCCAGATGGCCGTCAGGCGCCCTTCGCGACGCACAACCAAGCGGCAAGTCGAGATGCACCCTTACCTCCGATATCTCCTACTGGTCTCCCAGCTCTGACCGGAAGTTCCGGGCTATTTCCGGGCCGAGGTCCCGCTAAGTCGCCCTCCGCGTCGCTCATCGGCGCCTCCCAACGCTGCATGGACGCCTCGATCAGCCGGTTCGCATGGTTCCGCGCTTCGGCCAAAAACTTGTCGCAGTAGCGGAAGAGGACCTGGATGCTTTGCCCTGCTCGGCGCGCGCACTCGGCGGGGTCGGCCTCCATCACCGCAGCGGAGCGGGTCGCGGGACTCGGTCTGGGAGCGGACGACTATCTGCCGAAGCCCCTCGCCTTCGCCGCATTGGTCGCCCGGATCCGGGCACTGCGGCGGCGCTCCCGTCCCGCCGCGCCGCCCGTGCTGGAACACGCCGGTACCCGAGGATGCCCAGTTCCGTGAGACCTGCCTGACGGCCGGTACATCGTGCTCTCCCGCAAGGAGTTCGCCGTGCTGGAGGAGCTTCTCCGGGCCTAGGGGGCACCGGTCTCCGCCGAGGAACTGCTGGAGCGGGTCTGGGACGAGAACGTCGACACCTTCACCACGGTCTTCCGCGTCACGATCCGCCCGTTGCGTCGCAAGCTCGGAGAGCCCACGCCCGTGGAAACGGTCACGGGCGTGGGCTATCGGCTGCGGTGAGGGCCGTCACCTCCACCGGCCTCGCTCAAGGACCTTCCCGGCACCAGGAGTCATTCCGACGGACGCGCCGCCCTCCCACGTAGAGCAGCCGACAGCAACCCACAGGGAGGGGATCGCGACGTGGCAGGGCAGATGGTCAGGGGCGCCAGGGGTACGGTGATCGCGGCGGCGGCGATGGCAGCGCTGACCGCGTCACAGGCGCCGGGTGCCGCCCCGGTGAGGGCCGCCGCACCGGTGGAGCGGCCCGCCGGACACGGGACGAGCGTGTCCGGCGACACCCCGTACCGCACGGAGCTTCCGCCGCCGGCGCGGGTCCGGAGGGGAAAGAAGGCTTCGGTGGGCGGCGCGGCGCTGCCCGCGACCGTCTTCGCCGCGTACCGGCACGCCGAGGCGGAACTCGCGCGCACGACACCCGGCTGCCGGCTCAGGTGGCAGCTGCTGGCCGCGATCGGCCAGGTGGAGTCGGGGCAGGCGCAGGGCGGCCGGGTGACCGCGGACGGCACGACCGTCACGCCGATCCTGGGTCCGCGCCTGGACGGCGGCGCCTTCGCCGTCGTACGGGACACCGACGGTGGCGCGTACGACGGAGACGCGATGTACGACCGGGCGGTCGGGCCGATGCAGTTCATACCGTCGACCTGGGACCGCTGGGGCGCGGACGGGAACGGCGACGGGCGGAACGACCCGGACAACGTGTTCGACGCTGCGCTCGCCACCGGGCGCTATCTGTGCGCGGGCGGGAGGGACATGTCCCGGCCCGCCGGCCTGGACGGGGCGATTCTCGGCTACAACCACTCGGCGGCGTATCTGCGCACGGTCAGGGCCTGGTACACATACTTCCTGGAAGGTCACGGGGTGGTTGCGGACGACTCCGCCGCGACGCCGGTACGGCCCTCGCCCCGGCCCGGACCCTCGCGGCCGAAGCCGACGCCGTCGCCTCGCCCGAGGGCCACACCGTCGCCGGAACCGTCCTCCCCTGCTTCGCCGACGCCCTCCAACTCCCTTCCGGCGGGCGGGAAAACCGCGGAACCCCTGGTTCCCGTACCCACCCCGTCTGTCGCCCTGCCCACCGACGACCTGCTCCCGAGCGGCGGTCCGCTGACCAGTAACAACGGGGACTCGATGGCCTCCGCCCCCTCCACAGCCGCGGCTACCGGGCGGTAATGTCGCCACCCGCCGGACGGGACGAGACCGGCGGGTGAGCGCAAAGGGGCCCTCATGGCGACGGACATGCATGCGGAGATACAAGCCGCCGACGACCGTTGGCAGCGCATGTGGAGCCACCGCGAGCAGCTGCTCAAGGTGGCCCGGCGCAGGTCGATGAGCCAGGAGGACGCCGAGGACGCGGTGCACGAGGCGATGCTGCGCGCGGCGGAGCGGCCGGACCTGGACGACGAGCGGCTCGCCGCCTGGCTGACGACGGTGACCATGAGGCTGTGCGTGGACCGCTACCGGCAGGTCAACCGCGAGGCAGAGGTCCGCACCAGCCCGTCGCTGGTCGCTCCCGGACCGGTGCCGATCGAGGAGGCCGTGTGCGACCGGGCCGAGGCCAGGTGGCTGGCCCGGCGCAGCGGGGAGCTGCCCGCCCGCCAGGCAGAGGCGCTGCGGCTGAAGTCCGAGGACCTTGACGTGAGCCAGGTCGCCGTCCGGATGGGACTGAGCTACCGGACCGTCGAATCCCTCCTTGCCCGTGCCCGGCGCACGCTGCGCGCCTCGCTCGCCGGGACGCTCGGGTTCGCGCTGTTCATGATCGGGCGCGGGCGCCTGCGGGCGGGCGGCAAGGCGCAGGCCGTGGCAGCCACGTCGGCGGCGACAACCCTGGCGGTGGCGGGATTCGTGCTGCCGTACGTCCTCGACGGGGGCCGGCCGGACACGGTCCCCCGGCCCGCCGCGTCCCCCGTGTCGGACGCCACCACCGAGACCGCGGGGTCCGACGGCCCCGACCGGGCGCCCGCCCCGAACGCCCGCGAGCTGTCGGCCGCCTCGCCGGCTGCCAAAGCGACGCCTTCGACCGGTGCCCACGACCGGTCGCTGCTGCCGCTATCGGTGCCGCCCCTGCCGGAGGCCTCGCTGTCATCGGTGCCGGCCGTTCCCGAGGTCCCGAGCGTGTCGAACCTGCCGAGCGTGCCCGGCCTCCCCGGTCTGCGGGACGCGTCCACGGTCCCGACGACACTGCCGGCCGTCCCGGAGGCCTCCGGCACGCCGTCCGTCCCGGTCGTCGTACCGACGCCGACGGCCCTGCCGTAGACCTGCCGTAGACCTGCCGCACGTCCTCCGGAAAAAAATCCGCCTTCCCCGCGACGGACCCCCCGCCTCTCCCCGTAGAGCAGATGTCGGAGCTGCTCCACGGGCCGAAAGGTGGACCGGATGGGTGTCGAGATCTGTGTGGAAGGGCTGACCAAGTCCTTCGGTCACCAGGTCGTCTGGCAGGACGTATCGCTGACCCTGCCCGCCGGGGAGGTCTCGGTCATGCTCGGCCCCTCGGGTACGGGCAAGTCGGTCTTCCTCAAGACGCTCGTGGGACTGCTGAAGCCGAACCGCGGCTCGGTGAAGATCGCGGGGCGTGACATCACCAGGCTCCGCGAGCACGAGCTCTATGAGGTGCGGAAGCTGTTCGGCGTGCTGTTCCAGGACGGCGCCCTGTTCGGCTCGATGAACCTGTACGACAACATCGCCTTCCCACTGCGCGAGCACACCCGCAAGTCCGAGAGCGAGATCCGGCGCATCGTGCTGGAGAAGATGGACATGGTCGGGCTGATCGGCTCGGAGGGGAAGCTGCCCGGCGAGATCTCCGGCGGGATGCGGAAGCGGGCCGGTCTCGCCCGCGCCCTCGTCCTCGACCCCGAGATCATCCTCTTCGACGAACCCGACTCGGGCCTCGACCCCGTACGCGTCGCCTATCTCAACCAGCTCATTGTCGACCTCAACGCCCAGATCGACGCGACCTTCCTGATCGTCACGCACGACATCGCCTCGGCTCGCCAGGTCCCGGACAACATCGGGCTGCTCTTCCGGCGCGAGCTGGTCATGTTCGGGCCGCGCGAGGAGCTGCTGACCAGCGACGAGCCGGTCGTCCGGCAGTTCCTGAACGGCCGGATGCAGGGCCCGATCGGCATGGCGGAGGAGAAGGACGCCGCGCAGGTCGAGCAGGAACTGGCCGCGCTCCGCGACGGAAACGCGACACAGACCCCCGGCAGCCAGGCGCTGACTCCCCGTCTGCTGCCGGGGCCGGGCATCACCCGACCGCCCCGCTGGGAAGCGATCGCCCGGCGCGAGGCCGAGCTGCGTCGCCGGAAGGCGGTGGCCGACGTATGAGACTGTCACCGACCGGAGCGCTGCGGCACTCGGGGAACCTGTTCGCGATGGCGCTGGACGTCGTCCGGACCATGCCCCGAAGGCCGTTCCAGGCAAGGGAGTTCATCCAGCAGGCCTGGTTCGTCGCGAGCGTCACCATCCTCCCCACGGCCCTTGTGTCCATCCCCTTCGGCGCGGTGATCGCACTGCAGATCGGCAGCCTGACCAGGCAGCTCGGCGCCCAGTCCTTCTCCGGGGCCGCCTCGGTGCTGGCGGTACTGCGGGAGGCGTCGCCGATCGTCACCGCGCTGCTGATCGCGGGCGCGGGCGGGACGGCGATCTGCGCGGACCTCGGGGCGCGGAAGATCCGCGAGGAGATCGACGCGATGCAGGTCCTGGGCATCGACCCGATCCACCGGCTGGTCGTGCCACGCGTGCTGGCGTCGATGGTGGTGGCGGTGCTGCTCAACGGCCTGGTGTCGGTGGTCGGTGTCGCCGGCGGCTACTTCTTCAACGTCGTCCTGCAGCACGGCACGCCCGGCGCCTACCTGGCATCCTTCACCACCCTCGCCCAGCTCCCGGACCTGTGGGCTGCCGAGATCAAGGCGCTGGTGTTCGGGGCGATCGCGGCCGTCGTCGCCTCGTACAAGGGACTTACGGCGAAGGGCGGGCCGAAGGGCGTGGGTGACGCGGTGAACCAGTCGGTGGTGATCACCTTCATGTTGCTGTTCGTGACGAACTTCGTGATGACCGCGGTGTACTTCCAGGTCGTCCCGCAGAGGGGCTGAGGCATGGCAGTGTTGAAGAGTCTGGAGGAGCTGGGCAGCCAGCTGTCCTTCTACGGGCGCTCGCTCGCATGGACGGGCCGCACCCTTCGCCGCTACAAGAAGGAGATCCTGCGGCTGCTCGCCGAGGTGAGCTTCGGGCGCGGTGCCCTCGCCGTCGTGGGCGGCACGGTCGGCGTGATCGCCTTCCTCTCGTTCTTCACCGGCACGGAAGTGGGTCTGCAGGGGTACGCCGCGCTCAACCAGCTCGGCACGTCCAACTTCGTGGCGTTCCTGTCGGCGTACTTCAACACCCGGGAGATCGCCCCGCTGGTGGCGGGACTCGCGCTGTCCGCCACGGTCGGCGCGGGATTCACCGCCCAGCTCGGCGCGATGCGGATCAGCGAGGAGACCGACGCCCTCGAAGTGATGGGCGTGCCTTCGCTGCCGTTCCTGGTGACCACCCGGATGATCGCCGGTTTCGTCGCCGTCGTCCCGCTGTACGTGATCGGGCTGCTGTCCTCGTACCTCGCCGCCCGCACCATCACCACCGGCTACTACGGGCAGTCCGCGGGCACCTACGACCACTACTTCCAGCAGTACCTGCCGCCGGTCGACGTGCTGTGGTCCTTCGGGAAAGTGCTGGTCTTCGCCGTCCTGATCATCCTGGTGCACTGCTTCTACGGCTACTACGCGAGCGGCGGCCCGGCGGGCGTCGGCGTCGCGGTGGGCCGCGCCGTGCGGACCTCGATCGTGGCGATCAACGTCCTTGACTTCTTCCTGTCGCTCGCGATCTGGGGCGCCAACACGACCGTGAGGATCGCGGGGTGAACCGTATGCGGATGCTGAGACTGCGGTTGTACGGCGTGGTGTTCATCGCCGTACTCGCTCTGCTCCTGTCGCTGTCGGTCGCCGTGTACCAGCAGGTGTTCACCCCGGCCGTACGGATCAAGCTGGAAGCCGGCAGCCTCGGCAACCAGTTCGCCCCAGGGGCCGACGTCAAGCTGCGCGGGCTGCTGGTCGGAGAGGTGCGCGGGGTGCGCGCCGACGGGAAGAAGGCGACGCTCGACATCGCGCTCAAGCCGGAGTACGTCGCCGACATACCCTCCGACGTACAGGCGCGCCTGCTTCCCAAGACGCTGTTCGGCGAGAAGTACGTCGACATGGTCGCGCCCGCGCACTCCGCATCCTCGTCGGTCCGTCCCATCCGCGCCGGGGACGTCATCACCCAGGACCGCACACGCGTCGGCATCGAGCTCCAGCAGCTGATGAACGACCTGCTGCCGCTGCTGCGGACCGTGCAGCCCGGCCGGCTCAACGCCACACTCTCCGCCTTCGCCACCGCCCTCGAAGGGCGCGGCGACCGGATCGGCGACAACCTCACACGTGTGGAGGCCTATCTGCACCGCCTCGACCCTCATCTGCCCTCCCTCACCGAGGACTTCGCCCGCCTGGCCGACGTCGCCGAGGTGTACGGCGACGCGGCGCCGGACCTGATGGACATCCTGCGCAACACCATCACCACCAGCCGCACCCTGGTCGAGCAGCGGGACCGCATCGCGTCCGCGCTCACCACGACGGCCGGCGTGGCGGCCACCGCTGACGGCTTTCTCCATGCAAACGGCGACCGGCTGATAACCCTCGGCCGGGTCTCCCGCCCGACGCTGGCGCTCTTCGCCCGCTACTCGCCCGAATACCCCTGCCTCCTCGCCGGCCTGGTCCACGAGGAGCAGGCCTCCGAGCAGGCGTTCCGGGGCGGAAAGATGCACATCACGCTCGAGGTGGTGCGCCAGCAGGGGGCCTACGGGCCCGGTGAGGAGCCCCGTTACGCCGACCGGTCGGGGCCCAACTGCCGTGATCTGCCCCGTCCTTCCGTGCCTGCGCCGGGAGTCCACCTCAACGACGGTTCGAAGAAGGGAAGTTCGACCGGTCCGCCCGGTGTCTCCGCCACCCGGGCCGAGCAGCACGCCGTGGGCTCGCTCGTGTCGCCGGTGATGGGCGTGCCCGCCGACGAGGTGCCACCGGTCGCGACGCTGCTGTTCGGGCCGATGGCGCGCGGAACGGCGGTGAGCGTCGCATGAGGAGCACAGGCGCCCGGCAGACCGCCGCCCCGCTGATCAAGTTCAGCCTCTTCGCGCTGGTGACGATCCTGGCGACGGCGCTGCTCGCCGCCACCATCGTCAACCTCTCCTTCACCCCCGAGCACACGTACCGCGCCGTCTTCAGCGATGTCACCGGCTTGGAGAAGGGGGACGACGTCCGGGTCGCCGGGGTACGGGTCGGTGAGGTCGAAGGCATCCGGATCAAGGACCGCACGCGGGCGGAAGTCGCCTTCACCGCCGGCGCGGACCGGCCGCTGCTCACCAGCACGCACGCGGTCATCCGCTACCGGAACCTGGTCGGGCAGCGGTACGTCGCGCTGACCGAGGGCGCGGGCGACGGCACCCGGCTGAAGCCCGACGCCACCATCCCGCTGTCGCACACACAGCCCGCGCTGGACCTCAACGCGCTGCTGAACGGCTTCAAACCGCTGTTCGCCGCGCTCAGCCCACAGGACGTCAACCAGCTCGCCACCGAGATCATCAAGACGCTGCAGGGCGAGGGCGGCACAGTCAACAGCCTGCTGGTCCACACCGCTTCGCTCACCACGACGCTGGCCGACCGTGACAAGCTGATCGGCTCGGTGATCGACAATCTGCGCTCCGTGCTGGAGACGCTGGACAAGCGCGGCACCCGCTTCTCCGGGCTGCTCGAGCAGCTGCGGCGGGTGATCTCCGGTCTGTCCGCCGACCGCAAACCCATCGGGGAGTCGCTGGTGGGCATAGGCGACCTGACGGAGGCCACCTCGGGGCTGCTCAAGGACGTGCGGCCGCCGCTGAAGGACGACATCGCCGGGCTGACCGATCTCACCGGAACACTGAACGACAACGACAAGACCGTGGAGGGCGTGCTGAAGCGGCTGCCGACCAAGCTCAACGCACTGACGGGAGCCGCGTCCTACGGCTCGTGGTTCAACTTCTACCTCTGCGACTTCGACGGCCGGATCGTGCTCCCGAAGACGAAGCAGGTGCTCGCTCCCGACCTGCACGTGGCGAGGGCGAGGTGCAGCTCGTGACCCGCATGTCCCGCAAGAACCGCCCGGAACCGCTGTTCAAGGTCCGCGTCGACCCGCCGAAGCTGCCGAAGATACGGCTGCCGAGGATACGGCTGCTTCCGCGTAGGGCGCCACGCCCGCAGCCCTTGTTCAAGGTGCGCGTGGAGCCACCCAAGCTGCCGCGCATCCGGATCCGCCGTCCCCGCCTGACCCCGTTCCGCGAGCGGAACCCCGTGGTGATCGGTGCCGTCGGCCTCACCGTCCTCGCTCTGCTGACCGTGGCCGCGTTCAACGCCGACAGTCTGCCGTTCATCGGCGGCGGCAGGACGTACCGTGCGGCGTTCTCGGAGGCGGGCGGCCTCAAGCCCGGCGACGAGGTGCGGATCGCCGGGGTGAAGGTCGGCAAGGTCGACGACGTCGACCTGGACGGCGATCACGTCGAGGTCATCTTCAAGGTCGAGAGCGATCCGAAGTTCGGAACCGAGACCGGCGCGTCGATCCGGGTCAAGACGATCCTCGGCGCGAAGTACCTCGCGCTGCGCCCCAAGGGGCCGGGGCAGTTGAAGCCCGGCAGCGAGATTCCGCTGGGGCGGACGGTCTCGGCGTACGACGTCGTGCAGGCGTTCAGCGACCTGACCACCACGTCGGAGAAGGTCGACACCGACCGGCTGGCCAAGGCCCTGGACACGATCTCCACCACCTTCCAGGATTCGCCCGCCGAAGTGCGCGCGTCCATCAAAGGGCTGTCGAGGATCTCCCGGACGGTGGCCTCGCGCGACAAGGCCCTGAGCGAACTCCTCGACCACGCGAACGGCACCACGAGCGTGCTGGCCGACCGCTCCGAGGACTTCACCGCCCTGGTCAAGGACGGCGACAAGCTGTTCACGGAGATCAGCAGGCGGCGGCAGGCCATCCACAAGCTGCTCAAGACCTCCGCCGCGCTCGGCATCGAACTCTCCGGCCTGGTCGACGACAACGCCAAGGAGATCGGGCCCGCACTCCAAGGGCTGAAGGGTGTGGTGCAGATGCTCGAACGCAACCAGTCCAGCCTCGACCGGAGCGTCAAGCTGCTCGCGCCGTACGTGCGGGTCTTCACCAACACCCTCGGCAACGGCCGCTGGTTCGACTCCTACGTCCAGAACCTGGTCGCCGCTCCGGTGGCGCCGCGGACAGGAGACACGCAGTGAAGAGCCTGAAGAGACCCCTGGCCCTGCTCACCGCGCCGGCCCTCGTCGCCGCGGTCACCTACGTGCTGTGGCCGCGGCCCGAGCCGGTGCACGTCACCGCGTACTTCCCGCGCACCGTCGGCATCTACCCCGGCTCGGACGTCCGCGTCCTCGGCGTGCGCATCGGCGAGGTCAAGAAGATCAAGCCCGAGGGCGACCGGGTGCGGGTGGAAATGGAGTACGACGCAGGGCGCAAGGTCCCCTCCGACGCCAAGGCCACCATCATCAACTCCTCGGTGGTCAGCGATCGTTACGTACAACTGCTGCCGGTGTACCGGAAAGGTCCCGTGCTGCGCAGCGGTGCCGTCATCCCCGAGGAGCGCACGGCCGTGCCCGTCGAACTGGACCGCATCTTCGACAGCCTGCACACCACGGCCGACGCGCTCGGCCCCCAGGGCGCCAACAAGGACGGCTCCCTGTCGCGGCTGCTCGGGGTGAGCGCGGACAACCTCGACGGCCAGGGCGAGAACCTCAACCAGTCGGTCCACGACCTCTCGCAGGCGGTCACGACGCTGTCCGACGGCCGTAGGGACCTGTTCGGCACGGTGCGGAACCTGCAGGTGTTCACGGCGGCACTCGCCGCCGACGACAAGAGCGTGCGGTCGTTCGACACCAGCCTCGCCAAGGTCGCCAACCAGCTCGCGGGCGAGCGCAAGGACCTCGCGGACGCGCTCACGAACCTGGGGACCGCGCTCGGCGACGTGTCCGCCTTCGTGAAGAAGAACAAGAAGTCGCTGACCACGGACGTGAAGGGTCTCAGCAAGGTGACCAAGGTGCTCGTCACCCAACGCGCCGCTCTCGACGAGCTCCTGCGGGTGGCACCCACGGGCCTGTCCAATCTGAACAACGCCTACAACCCGTCCGCCGGCACCCTCGACACCCGCAACAACGCCCAGCAGGCACAGGACCCGGCCGCACTGCTGTGCTCCGTGCTGAAGACGACCGGCGACGAGGGCGGCAAGAACCCCGACTGCAAGGAACTGAAGGACCTCTTCGACTCTCTGCCCGAGCCGTCGCAGGGCTCTGCGGTGACGGGCCCGGTCGACCGGACGCTCGGCGGGATCCTGGGGGCGAGCGCATGAGCGTACGGCGCAAGGGCGGCGCTCTCGCCTGGGCGGCGGTCGGTTCGCTGCTGCTGTCAGGCTGCGAGTTCAACGGCTGGTACGACGTCCCGCTGCCCGGCGGAGCCGCCGCGGACGGCCACGCATACCACGTCACCGTCGAGTTCCGCGACGTCCTCGACCTGGTGCCGCAGTCGGCGGTGAAGGTCGACGACGTCACCGTGGGCGCCGTCGAGAAGGTGGAGCTGGACGCCTGGCACGCACGCGTACGACTGCGGGTCGCCGACTCGGTGAGGCTGCCCGCCAACGCCGTCGCCGAACTGCGGCAGACCAGTCTGCTCGGCGAGAAGTACGTGGCGCTGGCCGCCCCGACCGGCACGGCGGCCGTGGGCCGGCTCCGCGACGGCGACCGCATCCCGCTGTCCCGCAGCGGCCGCAACCCGGAGGTCGAGGAGGTGCTGTCCGCGCTGTCCGCCCTGCTCAACGGCGGCGGGGTGGCCCAGCTCAAGACGATCACCGTGGAGCTGAACAAGGCCCTCGACGGCCGGGAGAACCGGGTCCGGTCCCTGCTCAAGGAGCTGAACACGTTCATCGGCGGTCTGGACGATCAGCGCAAGGACATCGTCCACGCGATCAAGGCCGTCGACCGGCTCGCGGGGCGACTCGGGAAGGAGAAGAGGACCATCGCCAGGGCCGTCGACACGATGCCGCCCGCGCTGAAGGTCCTCGCCGGCCAGCGGCGCGATCTGACGAAGATGCTCACCGCCCTGTCGAAGCTCGGCAAGACGGGCACCAAGGTGGTCACCGCCTCGCACGACGACACGGTCGCGAACCTCAAGAGTCTCCGGCCGATCCTGCAACAGCTGAGCAAGTCGGGCAATGACCTGCCCAACTCCCTTGAGTTGCTGACCACGTACCCGTTCCCGCGCAACGCCGTGGACGCCGTCAAGGGCGACTACGTCAACCTCCGCATCACCGCCGACCTCGACCTGGCGGACCTCTACGGGAACGTGACCGACGGCAACTCCGGGCGGGGCAAGGGGGGCTCCCGGACGCCCGGTGGCCCCGACGTACCGCGTCTTCCGGACCTGCCGAGCATCCCGGCGCCGACCGCGCTGCCGAGCACACCGAGCCTGCCGTCGTCGCCCTCGGTGCCGTCGGCTCCCTCGGGCGGTGGCGGGAGCGGCGGGCCGTTGTGCCCGCCGGTCTGCACCAGCAACTACACCGCCGGCGCGAAGCCGCCCGAGGGGATCGACCTCGCGCTCGCCGAGCTGATGCTGAAGGGGGTCCAGGCGTGATCACTCGCATGGTCAAGGCGCAGCTGCTCGCCTTCGCCACTGTCAGCGCCGTCGGGGTGTCGTACGTCGGCGCCGAGTACACCGGCCTGGTGGACGACGTCCTGGACCGCGGCTACACGGTGCGGGCCGACTTCGCCGACTCCGGGGGCGTCTTCCCCGGCGCCGAGGTCACCTACCGCGGGGTGCCCGTGGGCCGCGTCGGCACGCTGCGGCTGACCGGCGCCGACGGCGTCTCGGTCGCCCTCGACATCGACGACGGGGCACCACGCATCCCGGCGGACACCCTTGCCGTGGTAGCGAACCGTTCGGCGGTGGGCGAACAGTACGTGGATCTGCAGCCGCGTACGTCCAAGGGTCCGTATCTCCTGGACGGCAGCACCATCCCGCGCGGCAGCACCCGCGTGCCGCTGCCCACCACGGACCTGGTCCTCAGCCTGGACCGGCTGGTGAACTCGGTCGGCAAGGACGATCTCCGCGTCACCGTCGACGAGTTGGGCAAGGCCTTCTCCGGCACCGGCCCGGACCTGAGCCGGATGGTGGACTCGGGCAACGCGCTCGTCGAGTCGGCGTCCGAGTCGCTGCCGGAGACGATCTCACTGATCGAGGACTCGCGGAAGGTCCTCAAGACGCAGGCGGACCAAGGTTCGTCCATCAAGTCGTTCGCGCACGACCTGGCGGCGCTCACCGCCCGGTTGAAGTCGAGCGACGAGGACCTGCGCAACCTGATCGGCAATGCCACGCCGGCCGCGCAGGAGGTCGACTCGCTGCTGAAGTCGACCGGGCCCCGGCTGTCGGTCCTGTTGGCCAACCTGATCAGCGGCGGCCAGGTCACGCTGGCCCACCTGCCCGGCGTGGAGCAGTCCCTCGTCACCTTCCCGGCACTGGTGTCGGGCAGCTACACGGTCGTCCCGGGCGACGGCACCACCCACTTCGGGCTGGTGGTGAACGCCGACGATCCGCCACCGTGCACCCAGGGGTACGGCACGACACGGCGAGATCCCGCCGACACGAGCACACGCGAGGCGAACACCGACGCACGCTGCACGGCCCCACGCGGCGGCAGGACGTCGGTGCGGGGCGCGCAGAACGCCCCCGGCGCGCAGGCAGCGTCCGGCGGCGCGAACCAGACGGCGTACGTCACGCCCTACGACCCGGAGACCGGCATCGCGACCGGCCCGGACGGAAGGCCCGTCGAGATCGGCTCGTCGGGCGGCCAGCAGACGGTGTTCGGAAAGGAGTCGTGGCAATGGCTGCTCGTCGGACCCATGGCGTGAACGTGAGGTTGCCTGGCGTGAACGGGAGGACATGGGCTGTCGGCCTCGTCGTGGCGACCGTCCTCACCACCGCAGCCGCCCTATGGCTGGGCCTCCGCCTCCACCAGCAGCACGAGACGGAGCAGCGGCGCCAGGACGTCCTGGGGGCGGCCCGCCAGTCGGCGCTGAACTTCACCTCGCTCGACTACCGGCACTACGACCGGGACAGCGCGAACGTGCTGAGGAACGCCACCGGCGACTTCAAGAAGCAGTTCACCGCGCAGACGGCGGAGCTGACCAAGCTCGTCGCCGCGAACAAGTCGGTGTCGGCGGGCCGCGTCCTCGACGCCGGCATCGTCCGGTCGGACGCCCGGTCGGCCCGCGTCCTGGTGGTCGCCGACAGCAAGGTGACCAACACCGCCGCTCCCAGGGGGGAGGCGCGCACCTATCGGCTGCAGCTCGACCTCGTGCACCGGGACGGGCGCTGGCTGACCTCCGACGTCGAGTTCGTGGGCTGACCACACCAGCCGACAGCCACCAGCAGTGAGGAGTACGACCATGGGGAACGCGACCTCCCGAGGCCGCACCGCAGGCTCGCCCACCCGCCGGACGATGACCGCGGCCGCCCGTGCGGCGGCCAAGCGCGCCCAGCGGGTGGAGCACTTGAAGCGGCCCGAGGGACCCCCCTCCCCCGACGCACCGCTCTCCGGCCGGACCGTGCTGATCGAGCCGCCGGCGGACGGCTGGGACGACCCGCCGGAGCCGTCGCCGGAATCCCTGGAGCAGGACCCGGAGTCCCTGGCGGAGCCGGAGGGCAGCGCGCCCCCGCCGAGGTCCGGCCGACGGCTGCTCACCGCGGTGCTCGGTGTCATCCTCGTGGCCGCTCTGGCCACGGTCGCGGTGCTCGGGTGGCAGTACCGGCAGGGACAACGGACGGAGAACGCGCGGGCGGAGGCGCTCATGGCCGCGCGCAGGGCGGCACCGGTGGTGCTGTCGTACGACTACCGGCATCTGGACCGGGATTTCGCCCGCGCCCGTGACCGTCTGACCGGGCACTTCCGTGACGAGTACCGGAAGACCACGACGAGTGTGGTCGGGCCGACGGCCAGGAAGTACCACGGGGTGGTGAAGGCGACGGTCGCCGAACCGGCGAGCGGCGGCGTCCCCGCGGCCTCCGTCGTGTCGGCCTCGCCGGACAAGGCCGTGGTCCTGCTCTTCGTCAACCAGGTCACCGAGAGCACCCAGGTCCCGGGATCCCGTCTGGATCTGAACCGGGTCCGGATGACGATGTCCCGCACGTCCGGACGCTGGAAGGTGAGTGCCGTCGACGCACTGTGAACCCCCTCCTCCGAGGCGCTCCCGGGCTGCCCGCGCGGGGGCGCCGCTGTGTGGGTGCTCCGGGTTCCAGCCCAGACACCAGGGACCATGTACCGCCGGTCAGCCGAGGTGAGCCGGATACAGCACCGGCCGGGTGGCGCAGACCCGCCCGGATCTCTGCGATCGTGCGGGCCGCGTCGCCTACAACATCGCCTTCTGAGGCTGTGTGGGCACGACGATGACGGTGGTGGTGCCTGCGGTCAGGGCTGCCTTGAACTCACGCTCCAGGTCCTCGGTGGTCTCCGCGTCGACCGCGCGGCATCCGAAGCCGCGGGCCACGGAGGCGATGTCGAGTCCTGGCAGGTCGAGTCCCGGAACGCCCGGGGTCTCCTCCAGCACCGCGAACGACTTGAGGATGGAGTACTCGTGGTTGCGCATCACCACGTAGACGATCGGGAGGCTGTGCTGGGCCGCCGTGTAGATCGCCTGAACGGAGTACTGGAAGGAGCCGTCGCCGATCAGGCCGATCACCGGCCGTTCGACGCCCCGGTCCCGGTCGCCGAGTGCGACGCCCACCGCGGCCGGGGTGCCCCAGCCGATTCCCCCGCTGGCCGTGGCGAAGAACGATCCGGTCCGGACGGTGGGGAGCCACTCGACCTGCTGGGCCATCGTGGAGGTCGATTCGTTGACGACGACCGCGTCGGGCGGCCGCACTCTGCTCAGGGTGGCGTAGACCTCCGGCGGGGTGAGCGGGCTGTTCGGCGCCTGCGGCAGCTCGCGGGGCCGGGGCATCGGTTCCGGGGCGGTGCGCGCCGATCCCTCCGTGACCATGTCCAGGAGGAGTTCGATCGCCGTTCCAGGGTCGCCCAGGAGGCTGTCGCCCACCCGCGCGGCCGCCGCAACCGCCGGATTACCGGTGATCTGCAGCAGGTCGGTGCCTTCGGGGAGGTAGTCGCCGGGCACGTAGGGGTAGTAGCGGAACACCTCCGCACCGATCACGACCACCAGGTCGTGCCCGGTCAGCCGGTCGCTGATGGTCTTCACGGACATGCCGAGCGGGCCGCCGAAGAGGGGGTGGTCCTCGGGGAAGGAGGCCCGGTCCAGCAGCGGGGCGCCGTAGACGGCCGCGCGCAGCTTCTCCGCCAGGGCGACGGCCCCGTCCCAGCCGCCGGCGTGGTCCACTTCCGGCCCGAAGACCAGTGCGGGACGACGGCTTGCGGAGATGCGATCGGCGAAGCCGCGCAAACGCTCGGTGTCGGGGGCGACGCGGTCGCTCACGGTGCGCACCCGCTCGAAACCGGACAGGGGCCGCTTCCAGTCGTCCATGGGAATGGAGAGGTAGACCGGTCCAGTGGGTGGCTGCAGCGCCTCCGCGTAGGCCCGCATGAAGGCCTCGGGGACGTCTTCGGCGCGGGCCGGCTCGTACGACCACTTCACCCACGGCTTCGGCAGCGTGGTGGCCTCGCGGTTGCCGAGATACGGGTCGCCGATCACCAGTTCCCGGTGTTGCTGCCCCGAGGTAATGATCAGGGGCGTGTCGCCTGTTCGAGCAGATCTGCGTGGCTTTCGTCGTGATCGACTGTGCTCCGGGTGCCAGTGCCCAGGTCGCCCGGGCGCTGAGCGCCCACCCCCATGTGCTCACGATCGAACGCGCGTCCGCGGGCCAGGACATGCTTGCCGTCGTCGCCACCCGCGACCTGCCGGCCCTGTCCCGCTACACCCTCGACCTGCTCCCGCGCCTTTCCGGCATCACCACCGTGCAGGCCCGGATCGTCACCCACATGTTCACCGAGGGCGGCCGGTGGCGCATCGCCGCCCTCGCCCGAAGCATCACCGGCGTCGGCGTCGACGCCCTCCGCCGCATCACCTGGGTCATCGCCGTGGCCGGCGGCGAGACCAAGGCCCGTGCCATCCGCACCAGTCCCCTGCAGCGGACTGGCCAGCTCCCTGGTCACCGACGACCGAACCGCCCGCCGGGTACGCGCCCTCCACACGCCGTGACCGGCCGGTCGCCGCGGATGTGCCCGGTGAGAGAGGTCCCCAGGGACTCCAGTCAACTGCCACAGATCGGAGCGGATACGCGGCGTGGTTGTGCACCCGCAGTGTGGCTGTGGATGGGGCTAGACCTCTGTGAGCAACGGGATGCCGAGGAGGGCTTCGAGCTTGGTGATCGTCGTCTTGGGGTCTTCGTTGAGGACAGTGGCGATACCCAGCTCAGCGGCGGGCGGCAGGTACTGGGCCGAATCGTCGACGAACACGCATGCCTCACCGGGCAGATCGAGCATGCCCAGCATCAGGTGGTAGATCTCGACGTCCGGCTTGCGCATGCCGTGGTGCTCGGAGATCACGACGGCGTCGAAGCGGGCGTCCAGGTCGTATCCGGCGTACAGGTCCCACGGGTCCAAGCCGACGCTGTTGGACAAGACCCCGACCTTCACCCCCGCTTGTCGGGCGGCCTTCGCCGCGGTCAACATCAGCGGCTCGGGCCGCAGGTCCGCGAAGATCCTCGCCATGAGATGGTCCGCGTCCACACCGAGGCTGCGCGCGGCGTGCACGTTCCACTCGGTCTGTGTGATCGCGCCGCGCTCCAACCTATGCGTGCGCTCCGCACTCTCCGGGTCGAAGTAGAGCCCGGTGATCACCGCGCCTTCGGCCAAGCCCTCGCGTCGCTCGAACGCCAGCACAGCAGGCAACAGCGGCGTCGTCAACACGCCGCCAAAGTCAAGTATCAAGCCGGTGCGCGTCATGCGGATACTCCCATAGTGACAAGGGCTCGGGTGTCGATCAGGCGCTCGACCAGGGAACGAGTCGCCTGCGTGTTGTGTCCGCGCAGGCCGCGGTGCTGCTTCGCGATTCGATCCAGGCTGCCGACGTGCTGGGTGTGCTCCAGCGGGACCACGCAGCGAGCGCGTCGCTCACTCCTGCGTCCTCCTCTCCAGCAACCTGGTAAACCTCCGCCTGGTCCACGTGGGCGGTGCAGCGGTGCCCGATCACGCTCTCGTCCAAGCTGCGCAGGGAACCGGACCGGGAACGCCGCAGCCTGCCGCCACCGTTCACTCATCACGCTCTACCTTCCTTCTGGGTCTGCCCCAGCCATTCGTAGGGTTGTGGCACACGGGGAGGGCCGGGTTTGGGTTTCACGAGGCTGCCGATCACGGCTCAGGCCGCTTGGCCGCTCGGCTCCCCACGACACTCGGCCACCGATCGGGAACTGCGAACAAGCCGGTCCCACGGCGGCATCGGCGTCGGAGCGGATTGGCTGGAGATCGCGTCGCAAGCGGGCCCTGCCGGCGATGACGTGGACGTCCCGGGCATCGGTCGTGCCCAGGCCCCGACAGCAGGGGCTTCCCGTCGCATCCAGGTCCCCGCAGTGACCCCTGGAGCGTGCCCTGGACATGGGCACCAGCGGGGCACTGCTGCTGACGGGCTACCCGACTCCGGCGTCGATCCACCGCACCGGCGTGCGCCGGCTCACCACGTGGCTGCCCAAACCCGAGGTCCGCAGCCCCGAGTCCCTGGCCGCAAGGTCAGCGGCGACTTTCACCGTCCTCAGAGCTACCACCGGCGCCTGCAACGGGCCTTCTGCACCTCGGCCCTGGTGAGCATCCCGCCCGACCCCAACTCGCGGACGTTCTACGACCGCAAGTGCGCGGAAGGCAAACGCCACACCCAGGCTGTGCTCGCCCTCGCCCGCCGACGCGTCGACGTTCTGTGCGCTCTGCTCCATGACCGACGGTGCTACCGAGTAACACCACCCATCACCACGGCTGCTTGACTTCAGCATGGGGAAGCGGTCTCCGCCGCATTCTCAGGACCGCTCCTGAACGCCTCCAGGACGACCCTCCGCAGCAAAGTCTCGTTGATCGGCAACCGTGAGGTGGTGCGATATGCGAATCGCACGCTCTCCCCCGAAGCCTCGTCCAGCAGCAGTGGAGGAATCAGCCCTGATGCACGGGAGGCCCGGGTCCGCGCCGACCGGATGAACTGCGAGCCCCGCTCGCGCAGGTCGTCCGGCAACCAGTTCAGCGCGGGTACTTCCACGTCCACGATCTCCTCCTCGGCATCGGATCGGATGACCAGTTCAGCCGGTAGGTTGCGGGACTCCTCCGCGAGCAGGGTTGTCACCGGTGGATCACTGTCCACGACGATCAACAGCCGTTTGCCGTAGCGTAGTTGTTGCAGAAGCGCCTTCCGCCGGTCAGGGTGCGGCCATACTCCAATGACCGACCAGGGACCCTGGTCCGTCTTCAGCCATCGCAGCCGACTCAGGCCCTCGAAGGCGATCAGTACGTCGCCCAGCGTCAGTTCGTTCGCGTCACTCACCGCCGACCCCCCGCCAGCGCCGGTTCACAGTAGGCGGGCCTCGACGCCGAACCCCAGAGACGGCTGCCCGCGAGCAGGATCGCGGCCGGCATCAGGACGCGTCGAATGACGACGGTGTCCAGCGCCACCGCGATGGCCTCGGCGGACAACCACTGCGCGGGCCGATGGAAGTCCTGCACGGCCTGGAGGTGCGGCAGATGGGCCGCGACCAACCGTGCTGTCCCGACGGGTCCGTCGACCGGGCGGTCACCGCTCAGCACCAGCATGAGGGTGTTGGGGACCTGCTTGAACGTCTGCTCGGCAATGTGCTGTGTCCGTACCGCGTCCCCGCGAGGGTTGGTGAAACCGCCCGCCTCAAGGTGACGTGACAACGCCGGCGCGAATGGTGCTGCGGCAGCCGTGATCACCGACCACAGGCAGATCGTCCACCGCGGGCGTCTGGCGGCGCACATGCCGATTCGTGTGTTCACGCTGTGCTCCTTGGCTGGTACTCCCGGGTGCGCGCATCGGCTGTCCCGCGGATGCGCTGCCGCAACTCGGTGGCAAGCTCCGCGAGCTGCTGGGATCGCACGTCCCGAAAGCTCCCTTGAAGCACCGGTGTGAGAACGTCATCCGCGTCGCGGACACGACCGACTGCGATCAGCGCTTCGGCAAGCCCTATGTGAAAGCGCGTGTCGGTACTGTCCTTCGCGACCGCCTGGCAGACCGCCTGGCGGAAATAGGTCACTGCACTCTGGTTGTTTCCGCCGAGCACCGTGGGTGTGCCCAGGTACCAGCGCCCGAGCACGTAGTGCGCCATGGCGTTGTCCGGTTCTTTGCGCAGAACCCGCTTGGCTCGGCTCCGAAGTGGATAGCCGGTCCACAACTTCACCGGAAAAGAGGCGTGCAAGGCGGTCAGACCGCGCAGGCGGATTCGCTGGACCTCGGCCAACACATTATCCGGGTCCATGACGCACGCCAGTCGGATCACGCGCCGAATCCGCTTGGCCGTCGCACTGTTCGGCACCGCGCCATCGTCAATAACCTTCTCGATGAGCACACGAGCACAGTCGGCGACCCGGTTGGCGTCGTCGCCTCCCCAGCTATCGCCGGTTGCCTCGGCCTCCAGGACCAGACCGGTGACCGCGTCTTCCGCGCACTGCCGGAGTTCGGCGAGCTTGTCGGCCCTTTTGCCGACGGTGGGCGTGGGCAGCGCGGGGCCGATCACTACACTGGCCGTCGCCCTTCGTGGCCGAATGGCGCCCTTCGGCAGGATATCACCAGCTCCCCGGATGCCGACCGGAATTACCGGCGCTCCGGCTCGCAGGGCGAAGTGAAACGCACCGTCCTTGAACGGAAGCAGTGGCCAGCCCGGCCCCCGCGTCCCTTCCGGGTAGACGCAGAGCACATGCCCCTCCTGTAAAACCTGGGACACCGCGCGCATCGACTCGCGATCGGGCCTGTCCCGGTCCATCGGTATTGCTCCGAGGCTGAGGTGCCAACGGCGTTTCAGTGGACGGGCGAAGCTTTCCGCCTTGGTCAAGAAATAGGTCTTGTCGTCGCGGACCACATCGATGACAGCCCCGAGGATGAAGTGGTCGAAGAAGCTGCTGTGGTTGGCCACCAGGACGAACGGGCCGTCCTTCGGTATGTGCTCGACCCCTCGAACTCCACTGAAACGTCGACGCAACACCAGACTGATGGCCTTGGTGCTGATGCGGTAGATCACCGCGTCCAGGCGACCGGTCATGACCGTGATGCTCCCGTCACGACGTCAGCCGCCATCCGGTACTGCTGAAGTCGTTCGATGGTGGTTATCACCAAGCCGTGCTCACGTGCGAACGCTTCGAGTTCGTCACGTCGAGCCATGGACCCGTCTGCGTTGATGATCTCGACCAACACTCCGGCCGGCGTGAGGCCAGCCAGACGCGCAAAGTCGACGCCGGCTTCGGTATGCCCGTTGCGTTCCAGCACGCCACCCGGCTGAGCCACCAGCGGGAAGATATGGCCAGGCCTGCGCAGATCGCTCGCCTGGCCGTGAAGCAGAAGCTCTATGGATTTTGCGCGATCGAACGCAGATATTCCTGTCGTGACGCCATGGGCGGGCGCGCCGTCCACACTCACCGTGAATGCCGTACCGTGGTGATCCTGGTTCCGGGCTACCATCGGCGGCAGTTCAAGCTCGATGGCCCTCTCGGAGGTGATGGCCACACAGACAAGGCCCCGTCCATGGGTGATCATGAAGTTGATCACTTCAGGTGTCGCGTGATCAGCGGCAACGATCAAATCTCCTTCGTTCTCGCGATCCTCATCGTCCAGGACCACGATCATCTCGCCACGAGCAATTGCAGCGATCGCATCCTCGATATCGCACATAGCTGTCTTCGTCACGCGCTCGACGACTCCTTCGTCATAGTTGGTCATGATCGGACTCACTCCTCATTCACAGGCCATGCAGTCCATGGGCACCACGCATCTGACGGGGCGTCTGCGACACCGCCGGCTCTTTTCCCGCAACCAGCCGGCACCACGGCCGCCCTGCCTCCTGTTTCGGCAGAGGCAGGCCCGACCGAAGACCCGGAAAGGTCCTCAACGCCTGCGGTCGAGAGTATCGTCCGCAGGCATCACGGTGCTCAATGTTGCAGACTCCTTTCATCTCTTTCGCTACTTCTGGCGAATCTTTCAGGCCGCGTCGAGTTTCCCCAGGATGAGTTGACGTGACCCTTGATGCCCGCTTAGCGTTCCCGTCGAACGAGGCAATGGTGACAGTCGGAAGCTTCCTTTTGGAATCGATTTCCGATTGACTGATTGCTTTCTGTCTCCAGCGATTTGGCGGTAATCCCCGATGAAGACATTGGAAATGCTCGGGTGCGTAGGGCCCTTGGCGGCGTATTCGGCGGAGGGGCGACCTGGTGGACCTGGACCGTGGGGACCTTGCTGCGGAGCCCTGCGGTCATGCCATGGCTGCGGCGGCCGCCCTTCCGCCGGGCACCTCCGCTGATCTACGCCTCATAGCCCCGCAATCGACCACACGTTTCACGAAGGGAGAAATGCCATGGCGATGACGCTCGTGGAAGCGATCCGGCATGTGGCAGTGCGCCAGGAGCTGTGCGGGCACGTCCAAGCGCTGCTGGTGGAACGGTTTTCGCTGGAAGCCGATCCCGCGGTGATCACTGACGACCAGCCGTTGCCCGGCCGCGCCTGGAACTCGATCGACACCCTTGAGCCGGCAACGGCCGGGGAAAAGACTTCCGCCGTCACCAACGCCGACGACGACACCCAAAGCCTGCTCTCGGTGAACCGTCCTGTCGACCACATCCGAGCAGGGCAGTCGTGACGGACCGCGCACGCGGCCCGCTGGCAGGGCCGCCCTGCCCGTCGAGATCGGCCGCCGGCTCCTGGCCGGCAGCGGTGGAGCCGGCGCGCACCGGCCGCCGCGGAATCCGGAGAGGTTCGACGGCCTTTTCAAGGGGCTGCGCGACCCTGCGCTCACCGAACTCTCCGCCCGAGCCACCCCCCTGACCGAGGTTGCCGTACACCGGCGAACCTGCAGTGTGCGCCATCATCATGAGCAACTCCCTACCGGCCCGGGGATTGCTGACCGGCGGCAGCCCGTGCGCGTTGAATTCGGTGTACGGGCGCGGCGTCGGGGTGGCCCCCTGCAGGCCTGCTTCCGCGACAGGCACTGACTGGCGGCGCCGCACCCGGTTGGGAGCGTCGGCTCAGCCACATGCTCGCCCCCTTCGCCGCCCTTCCCTGGGCCGTCGCGACGGTTGAGGAACTGAGCACCTCGTGCCCGACCGGCGTCCAGGCGCAGCGGGCGTGTTGCTGGGCCGTTGGTCCGGTGAGGTCGACCGACTCGCCGCCCACGGCGACATCCGGGCCCAACGGATGCTCGACCGCGTCTACCACCTCATCGGCTCGCCCATCTGCCTCTCGGCCCCAGGCTGATCGCCTCCGTACTGCGCGGCCGCCTGTCGGGACTGCCCGCCCCACGCCCCGTCCGCCGATCGGCCTCGACCGCACGCCTCGGCCCTGACCGCTGAAGCGTCTCCGGCGCTCGCTCCGATGCGCGCGCCCTTGAACCATTGAACACCTCGCTCTGCTGAACACCTCAAGGAGAACCCTTCGATGGACATCGCCGTGACCGGGCTCGGAGCCACGACACCTCTGGGCGGCGACGTGCCCAGCACCTGGTCCGCCCTGCTGGCCGGCGAGTCGGGCATCTCCCGGATCGAGGAGGAGTGGGCCGAGCGGCTTCCGGTGCAGATCGCCGCCCGGCTGCGGGTCGAGCCGACGACCGTGCTCGAACGTGTGCAGGCCCGCCGTCTGGACCGGTGCGAGCAAGTCGCCCTGATCGCCGCCCGTGAGGCGTGGGCGGACGCCGGCAGCCCGGAGGTCGATCCCGGTCGGCTGGCCGTGGCGATGGGCACAGGCTCAGGCGGCGTACTCACCCTGCTGGGCGAGAACGACGTCCGGGAGCGTTCCGGAGCACGTCGGATCTCCCCACGGGCTGTAACCATGCTCATGACCAACGGCCCAGCGGCGACCGTCAGTCTGGAGCTGGGCGCCCGGGGAGGTGCCCATACCCCGGTCAGCGCCTGCGCCTCCGGTGCCGAGGCCGTCGCCCTGGGCATGGACCTGATCCGGCTCGGCCGCGCCGATGTCGTGGTGGCGGGCGGCGCAGAGGCGTGCTTGCACCCCCTCCCCCTCGCAGGCTTCGCCCAGGCGAGGGTCTACTCCACCCGCAACGAGGCTCCACAGCGGGCTTCCCGGCCCTTCGACCGGGCCAGGGACGGCTTCGTGATCGGTGAGGGCTCTGCCGTGATCGTTCTGGAACGCCCCGACTTCGCCAAGGCCCGCGGCGCGCGCGTACACGCCCGGCTGACCGGGGCCGGTGTCACCTCCGACGCCCACCACATGACCGCCGGGCATCCCGAAGGCCAGACGCGCGCCATGCGCCTCGCTCTCACCGACGCCGGGCTCGCCGCCGGGGACATCGGCCTCGTGATGGCCCACGCCACCTCCACGCTTCACGGGGATCTCACCGAAGCCCGCGCGATCTCCGACGCCGTCGGCACCCACCCGGCCGTCACCGCGACCAAGTCCATGACTGGCCACCTCTTCGGCGCGGCGGGAGCCCTCGGCACCCTGGTGGCCGTCCTCTCCCTGCGCGAGCAGGCCGCACCACCGACGGTCAACCTCGACGACCAGGACCCCCAGGTCGACCTGGACGTCGTGACCGGGCGCCCGCGCCGCAGCCCGTTCACCGCCGCCCTCGCGAATGCCTTCGGCTTCGGCGGCCACAACGCCTGCCTGATCCTGGCCCCGTGACGGCCTGCCTCGCCGAGGCGCCCGTCCCGGTGCGGGCAGCGAACGTCGCCGGTCCACGGATGGTGGATGTCCCATGTCGTGGAAGGGGACGGTGAGGCGTGCGCGGTCGGCCGGTCCGTGTCGCATCCTGCGGGATCCGACGGCGGAAGCAGCCGGCGCGCACCGATTCGCTCCGCGCGGCCGGACGTTCGCGCTCGGGGCGGCGAGTAAATCCGCCAGCTTCTACGGCAGTTCGTTCCAGGGCAGTTCGTTCCAGGGCAGTTCGTTCCAGGGCAGTTCGTTCCAGGGCAGTTCGTTCCAGGGCAGTTCGTTCTCCGTCAGGAGGGTCCCGGGTACACGGTCCCGAGGACTCCGGTGCCGCCGCCATGCCGCCGTCCGGTGGGAAGGTCGGTGGGGAAGCCGACGGTGTACGGGTCCTGCTGCCGTCAGTGGACAGCCGGTAACGCATGCCGGATGACACCTCCGTCGCCCGCCCCCATCGCGGTCGGGGTCCAGAACCAGACATGCAGCACGAGCGATTGACCCAGCGGACGGACAGCGCCCGCGAGCCGTGCGGTGACGAGTACCGCGGCGTTCTTGTACGGCCGGCCAGTCGCGTCGGGCACGGTGCGGAACTCCACGGCGGACCGCAACCGCGCCGCCTGCTGCCGGTCCAACCAGTGGACGTCCTCACGGCATTCGCCGACCTGTGAGCCCGCGGACGCCTTCGAGCAGCCGACGCTGAGCAGCGCGAGAGCTGCGGCGCAGGCCGTCAGAGCTTCGTATGCCGAGGACACGCGTCTGTGGAACGTCCCCATCGGCCGACAGGCCCTTGCCGATGAACCAGTAGAGTGCGCACGCGCCCGGATCCTCGACCAGGGCACCGCTGCGCCCCTGAGGGTTTCCAGGCATCGCTCGCCGACGTCGAGGGGCGCACGGATGGCGTCCCACTCGAAGCCGAGTGCCGGCAACCAGCAGTTCGCCGCGGTCTGCAGGGCGGGCCCCGTATGCCGCACGGCACACTGTGTGTCGTCTCCTCATCGTCTTGGCGGTGCAGCCACGTTCGTCCGCGCCGACGAAGATGGTTTGCGTGACCGCGGGAACGCGCGGCCTGCCATGAGCCTGCTGCCCGGTAGTCGGCGACGCCCATCCGCCATGCCGCGAGAGCCAGGGAATGAACGGCCTTAGGCATCGTCAGAGAATTCAGAAGAATCTTGGATTTCTTCCGTCATAGTGCCGTGACAACCGCCTCTCTATAGGCGTGGACACGAACTGTCACGCACAGGAACAAGAAGACCGAAGGCCGCGTTCTGCTGCCACGCCGGGCCGTACCGATGGTCCCGGTGCCAGGTCGGGGTCTACCGGTGCATTGTCGACGGCCGCATCGGTCGGCGCGCTCAGACCGGTCAGCCCGCGGCGACCAGTACTGGCATGCGTCCCCCGGCGCGACACCGAGCCCCGCGTGGCGATTTGGTGTTTCGGCGGATTCCGGATGACCATCAGTGACCGGACCATCGACTGGCTGAAGGTCCGCCCCCGCGCCCGTGTCGCCATGCGCATACTCGCCTTACGGGCGGGTCGGCCGGTGCACAGGGAAACCTTGATGAAAGCGCTTTGGCCGGACGCGCCCTTCGAGTCGGCCATTTCCAGCCTGCAGGTGGCCATTTCCAGCCTGCGCAGTCTCGTGGAGCCGGAACGTGGCCACCGCAAGCCGCAGTTGGTGATGCGCGATGGCGACGCGTACATGCTCAACCTGTCGGCCGACGCCTACCTTGATACCCGAGCGTTCCAGACCGCGCTGACCCACAACCAGCGGGCGAGGAAGGTCGGGGACAGCATTGCGGCCGTGCGGGCGCTGCGGGACGCGCTCGCCGAGTACGGGGGCGAGCTGCTGCCCGAGGACGGCCCCGCCGAGTGGCTCCAGCAGGACCGGGAAATGTACCGGCACCAGGCGGCCAACGCCGCCGCACAACTCGCGTCCGCGGAGCTCGCCGCGGGCAACACCCGGGACGCGGTGGCCGCGGCCGAGAAGTGCCTGTTCATCGACACGTTCCATGACACGGGATGGCACTTGCTGGTCACGGCCTATGAGCGTATGGGCGCGCCCGCTGCCGCCGAGCGGGCCAGGCGCCGATACGACGCCACCCTTGCCTCGCTCGGCATCGGCACTGACGAGCGCCCCACGGGTTTGCCCGCGCCCCGTCGGCCGCCCTTCGACACAGGGTCATGACGGGGCGACGACGCCACGGCCGCCGGCAGGCGGTTTCTCAACCGGGTGCCACGACCGCTGGCGTGGCGTCCCATTCCGCGGTGCCCTTGACGCCATCGGTCTCCGGTCCGCAATGGCTGGTCGGATCGGTAGTACTGGTGAAGCGAAGCGTGGTCCGGTCGCCTGGAGCGGTGAACCGCGCGGTCTCCAGGCGCCATCCCATGTCGGAGGAAGAGTGTCCCGTCCTGTGGAAGGAGAACCCACGCTTGACGCGGCCGACTTGGACCTCCGGCCGTCTGCCCCTGTGTTTGGCACACGACATGGCCGGCCAGGTGGAAGCCGACCACGTAGCGCCGACCGGAGGTGGCGGCGAAGGTCTGCGCTGAGGGCGTCACGGCGCGCCGTGCGTCGCACTGCCCTGGGACGGTGGGGGGACCGGCACCCGGTTCGAACGCGGCTCGGCCGGATGTCCGACCGGCCAGACTGCCACCGGCTGGGGCGGCGTGGGACGGGGAGAGTCGGGCTGCTGCGGTGCGGGCGCGGTCCTCGCCCCGGGCGTCCTGCTGTACGCGCGATGCTCTGAGGCGGTTCCCGTCGAAGGCAGCGGCGAGGACACCGTCGCGAGGACGGCAAGGCCCGCCGCCATCGAGATGCCGGCACCGACGGCTCGGGGCCCGATGCCTCCGCCGCGTCCTGGACTCGACCGGGGCGCGTTCTCGGGGTGTTGCCGGTTCGGCCGTACTGCCCCACCCGCCGAGTGCTGCGACGACGCCGTGGCACGCGAGGTGACATGGCCCAAGCGCGCCGGCCCCACGACCAGGGGGCCGATCATGCCGCGCAGCCTTCCGGAGACCTCACGAAGCTCCAGCAGCGGGCCCGAACAGCGCCGGCACCCGGCGAGGTGCCCTTCGACGTGTCGTCGATCCCGTGCTCCCAGAGAGCCGCGCAGATACGCAGACAATTTCGACGCGCACTTGCGGCACTCCCGTTCCAAGTCCCCGGCGGACAAGTGCGCCTGCAGATACTCCGTACGCAGCCCTTCGCGAGCGCGGCTCGCCAGTGCGGCGGTGGCGTTTGCGGACAACCCGAGCCGTGGCGCCACCTGCGCCGGATTCTCGCCCTCCACCACGGTGTACCACAGCACGGTCTGCCAGCGCTCGGGCAGTGCGGCGAAGGCGCGCCCGACCAGTGACGCCTCCAGATCGGCCAGCACGGGGTCCTCGAAGGAGACGGGCGGCGCGTAGGTCTCCAGCTCCGCGGTCGGGGTGGACCGCTTCCCCCGTGCGGCGGCGCCTGCCGCGATCCGGCGTACAGTCGTCAGCAAGTACGGCCGGAACACCTGCCGCGGGCCTCCGCCGGCGCGGATGGCACTGAGCACCTGGGCGAAGCCCTCGGAGGCCACGTCCTCGGCATCCGCCGGACTGGGCGCACAGCGACGGGCCAGACGGTACGCCGACTCGAAGTGCCGTTCGTAAAGAGCGCCGAAAGCCGCGTCGTCCCCCGCCCGAGCACGCTCGATCAGTTCCATGTCGGGCCGTTCCACCGGCGCGTCGTTCCCCTTGCCTCCAAGGTCTCCGGACACCGGCGTCGGCTCTCCCATCATCGCCGTCCCTCCTCGGAACCGTTTCGTGCGCTCCGACCCTCACGTCGGCGGTTTTGTCACGGTGTGTCGTTCCCAGGACGGCGCGATGGCGCTCCATGTTGTCCACGGCGACATTCCCACTCCGCGACGCCGACCCGAAATTCGGTCCGGCCGTTTCCTGTCTGGCGCGGTTGCACAGGGAAAGAGCCGGCCCATGCGGGGTCATACCAACCGTCTACAGGCACTCTCAGCCTCATATGCGTCATGGATTCCATGACCGAACGCGCCCGCAACGGCATGTTCATGTCCGCAGGCAGAGGCGTTCTCCACCGAGAATCGGCGTGCAAACCGCGGCCGGTTCCGGCGCCGTCAAAGGCAACATCAACCGGCTGAAAATGCTCGAACCCCAGATGTTCGGGCGGGCCGGCTTGATCTCCCTCGCACACGAGTCCTGCTCGCGCGATGAGTCCGGACCGCCCGGATCACAAGATCGTCGACAGAGCCCTGATCCTGACGCCGACAGCGTCCACGAAGAGGACCGGACAGACACGGTCGAGGGGAGGGTTCTGCCATTCGGCCATGCCGTCCATCACCTTGTCCATGGTGGTGCAGATGGTCTGCTTGGACACCTCGGCGCCGTCACCTCGGCCGGATGAACCGAGACCCGCCCTCCGGGACGGCTTCGAGCACCCGCTTGCCGGATGCCGCAACAGCCCGCTTTCTCCGGTCAGTTGCCGGCCCTCGTCGCGGGCCCTGTCGACGAGCATCGCGATCACCCGCTCGTCCGCCGGTCGCCGTGTTCGACGGTGCTCCGACAGACGGCTGTACGGAGTCGGGCTCACCGGCGGTCTTGGTCATCTGGTGTCTCCCTGATCATCAGATCCGCCGGTGATTGAACACTTCCTCTCGGCGATCTCATCGAAGAGCTCACGAACGGCGGGTGTGAGTTCGTGGGCCGCGAATACGCTGCACAGTTGATTCACGTAGTGAGCCGGAGGGGTGCGCAGCAGGTTCAGTGCGCGACGGGCATGGTGGATCGCGCCTTCGAGCTCATCGTTGGCCAGGTGGGCCGCAACCATGTAGAGAAGGCCGCGCGCGGCGTTGTGGGTGGTGGCGGCACCGGCCGGAGGACCATGGTCCAGCAAGGGCGTGAGGTACTCGAGCGCACGCTGGGGCTTCCCAAGGTGGAGCCAAGCGACACCAGCCACGCCATCCAGCCACCTTGGAGTGAGCCATCTGCGCGCACCATGAAAGAAGGGAGTGGCCTCGTCATCGACACCCTGGCTCAGGGCTGCACCGGCTCTGTCCAGGGCGTCTGCAGCGGCGACACTCTCGCCCAGGCGGGCGTGAGCTCGTGCCTCACGAGCAAGGAAGAGGGCGGTAAGGCTTGGAGAAGGGCGCTCAGTGGCCGAGCGTGCGACGTGGACCAGGTGGAGTGTGTCTCTGGGATCACCCGCCTCAAGGTGATGAGCGGCAAGGCTGGTCAGATAGAAGGAAGCGAGTTCGGGCGGCCCGATCACGGTGGCGCGCAGGCTCGCCAGGGCATAGCGTTCCGCACTCGCGTGATCACCGAACGCTGTCGCCAGCTCGCCACACCGGTCGGCCACTCGGGCCGCGAGGAGGTACAGCCTGGCGCCTGTCGAATGGTCGTAATTCGTGTTGGTGAGCAACTCGGTGATCAGTCGGAGCTCGGCCTGAGCGGCCGGGTACAACAGCGGCGCATCGAGCTGGCGTTCCGTCGCCTCCAACGCCGTGACCCGGCCCTCCAGGAGAGCGATCGTCTCCGTGCTGGTTTCCGTGCGGCATCCGGTTCGACCGAGCAGGGGTGCGTCGTCGTTGACTGCGGTTAGCCATGCGTCCGTCAAAGCAGTGACGGCACTGCCCGTCAGGGTGAGAAAGGTGCGGGACTGCACGTCGGCCGACTGGGCCGCATCTCGCAAGGTCGCAGCCGCCACGGACAACGTCCACGGCCGGCCTTCGGGGGGCGCCTCGCCGATCGCGGCGTGCAGCCAGCGCGGCCACCCGAGCCGTTCCACGGCCTCGCGTGGGACGCGGTGGATGTGTGCGATGGCGAACTGCGCTGTGAGCTCGGGTTCAACCCGCCCGGACTCCCAACGTGAGATCTTCTCACGCCGTGCCGCCATCCGCCCCAGCCCCAAGTCCGCGTGGGTCCTGGCGACCAACTCGGCGTATCGGGCATGTGAGTATCCCGCCGATATGCGAAGCATTGCTAACGGATGCCGCACCACGGCACTTGCCTCACCACGCGTCTTCACGACCCGTCGGCGTAGAAATTCGTTATCAGACTCATTCGGCGTGCGCTGACGACAGTTGGGACACTTCATGCATAACGCGGACGCCGTACCCGATTCGAACCTGCCCAGGGTTTTAAGCATTTTTCCTTGCTTCTCCAAGCCGTGACCTATCCGTTGGCACCGCATGACCTCTTCAGACGTGGCTGGCACTGAGGCGTCGGACGGTGGGAACTCACGTGTGCGGCACCTTGCGGCAGCTCGCAGGCGTCTGCCGCCCGACTCCATACGGTGTCGCGCGGCTTCCTGGTGCGCCGCGCCTGGACGGACCAAACGTAACGGGTACCAACTAAGTTGACGATCCGAAGGGGTCAAGGTAGGTATACCCGATTAAATACTGAACCCCTCAAAAGAGTTTACTGCGTACCGGGGGTGTAAATCTGCGGTTGGTGAGCTGCCCCGAGTTTCGACCCACTGCACAATGGCGCGTTGGACCTGGTCAGCGTCGCCATGGGCCTTGGTGTCTGATCAACTCAGCCTTTAAGGGATCCTGCGGGCACCACAGGGCTTGCCGGAGGCGGAGTGAGCTGCGCGGATCTTCGCCAGCAGCTGCTCGTCGCGCAGGCGCCGGGCAGACTTCGGCCGCCTGCGGCGGGCGTTGTACGGGGGCCTCCGCCCCGGGGTTGGGGACGATGCCGGGAGTGCAATGCAACTGGCCCATGCCGAAGTGGCCAACTCGTCGATCTGTCCGAGAAGGGGGCCGGCCGACGAGCGACCTTCGATGGCATCAAGTGGCTGCACAAAACTCGTATACGCGCAGACCGAGGTGGACGGCACAACGGCTGACAAGGCTCGCACGCATCAGTAGGCCGCCTGCGGCTGCCACGCTTCCTGGAAACGGCGCCGGGCCCGGTGGAGACGGGACCGAACCGTGCCGACGGGAAGCGACAAGGTCGCCGCCATCTCGTCCTCGTTGAGTCCGTAGACCCGCAGGGCCAGGATCTGGCGGTGGGCTTCCGACAGCCGGTCCAGAACGTCGTTGATGTGCACGGCGTCCAAGGAGCTGGTCAGAAGTCCCGACTGCAGCTGGGAGCAGGCGGCCTCCGCCTTCAGCCGCTTGACGGTGCGGACGGCCTCCCGGGTGGCTACGGAGCGCACCCAGCCGTAGAACGCTGCCGGTTCGCGTAGGGTGCCGAGGCCCCGGTAGATCGCCAGGAGCGCCTCCTGGACAGCGTCGGAGCGGTTGTCGCGGGATATGGTGACGCACACGCGGGTGACGTACGGGGTGATCTCAGTGAGCAGGTCGTTCATCGCCCGTGCGTCGCCGGCCTGGGCTCGGGACACCAACACGGCGACAGGGGTGGGGGGTTCGTTCTGGTTCTTCATGTCGAAGGAGTGCTCCTCGGGCGACGCGGTGTCAGGCGGTAGCGGCGAGGTGCCGTTCCTCGTCGGAATCGGCAAGGGCGCAAAGGGCCGCCAGGACCTCGTCGCGCAGCTCGCGCATGAACGGCCGGCTGAAGCAGGCGGTGTGGTGAGGGAACTCGATGGCGAGGCGGCCGTCGAACGACGCGACGCAAGCCATCAGCGGGCTGCGCCCGGCCTGCGGGAAGTAGTGCTCGCGGGCGGGCACGAGCCGTACGTCGGTGACGTGCGTGCCCGTCGGCAGGCGCGGGCCGGACACGGCGCCCATATTGGTGACGATGACCGTGCCCAGGTGCAGCGTCGGGTGCTGCGGGACCATCGGCATGATGCGCATTGCCTCGAAGTGGTCGCCACGGTCGAAAAAGTCCCGCAGACCGCCGGCGACTTGGCGCGCCAGCTCCAGTACGTCGGTGTCCTCGGCGACGGCCAGGTCCTGGAAGTGCGCGGTGACAGCGGCGACCATGACATCGGCGGGCACCGGCGGCGAGAGGCGCGAGCGCAGATCGACGGGTGACATGCAGCGCAGGATGCGCGAGCCCGTGCCGTCCAGGCGTCGGCGGGCCGCGAGCAGCAAGGCGGCGCCTATGAGGCCGTGCACCGACAGACCTTCCGCGCGGGCCCGTTGACGGAGACGGGAAGTGGTTTCGGTGTCGAGGAGCAGCCTCTGGACCTCGATGCTGCCCGACGCTTCCCCGGGTGTCCTGACGTCGTACTCGACGAGTTCGACCGGGTGGCGCCCGGCTTCCTCCACACGCGCTTCCAGGAACTTCGCAGTCTCGGCCTCGTCCACCTGGGGCAGGAGCCTGCTGATGGGCCCGGGGAGTCCGGCAGCGGGCGGGCTCAGGGCCGGCGCGCCGCCGATGCGCTCCCGGTAGCGGTCCCAGAGGGTGTTGAGCAGGGCGATCGCGCTGTGTCCGTCGGTGATGACGTGGTCGACGGTCAGGACGAGGGTGTGCCGCTCCTCGTCGGGGTCGCTCACGAGGACCGCCCGGGTCAGCGGACCGCCCACCGTCAGCGGCCTGTTGAGCTCCTTCGCGTAATCCTCCTCCCCGCCGGTGCGGATCCGCAGCCGGGGTTGCTCGGTCTCCGGGAGGAGTTCGAGGGCATGGCCGTCGCCGTCCGGGACAACCCGCGCGAGCAGCGTCGGCTGCTCCGCCGTGACCGCCTCGAACGCCGCGGACAGGGCCGCCGTGTCGACTGGACCGTCCAGGGCACAGGACAGCACTGCCCTGCTTCGCTGGGCGACGTAAAGGTTTTCCACGGGGCACAGCACACGTCGCATGCACACAGCCTTTCTCCAGGTCGGCATCGCTCCGCATGAGAGCACGCCTGACGATTTTCTCTGCCCGTACCAACCGGATTATTCGTGTGAGCAGTCGGATCACACCGTGGGGAAAACGTTCTCTGATGCGGAGAGGCAACGGACGGGACGGACGTCCGCGTCGCGAGGGAACTTCGAGCGCAGTGAGCTCTGTTCCCCAAATAGAAAACGGTAGGCGAGATCCTTTACTCATCGGACGGAAAGTCCGTTCGCGTCAGGGAAAGCGGGTGAGGACACGGCCTCGGCCGCTCCGCCGATTCCTCTGCTGCATCCTCTGGTCAGGTTCGGATTCACTTGATCGACATACGCGGCACTGCAGTTCCACCCCTGCCGCAAAAGCGTCCGGGCCTACTTGATCCGCCGGTGCCGCACGGCCCTGACCGACGCCGACTCGCGCATGCGGGTGGGTCGGCCCGGGATCGCCGGGCGTTGCCGCGGGCGGCGACGACGAGCCCCGCCGCGCCGCCGGCGCTCCTGGGTGGTCAGCCCCGGGAGGTCCGCCATACCGGCTGCCGCTCCTCGCATGCTTTCACGCCAACTCCGCGAACTTGCAGATCAACTCGCCAAGTTGACTGAATCGCGCCACAGATCCGCTCCGAGGTCGCGGCGCGTGGCGACCTTGCACACCCGCCGCGCACGGGTCCGGGCCGCGCGGTCCGGCGCCCCGTGGCGGCTTGCGCACGAGGCGTGGACACCCTGTCACGCGTCGTTCCGCCGCAGGAAACAAGGGCCTTGGCGAGTCTCATGCGACCGTGCGGCACTCGGGCCACATACCCTCCGCCACGGCTCCGCGGCGTCGACATCAGGACGTGCGAAGACGATGTCTCAAATCAATTCTCCAACCAGTGAAGCCAATTGAAAGCGAACGTTAAGTTCACCCTTGAATTTTCCTGGCGCCATTCAGGCGCCCCAGGACGCCCTTGACTGTCCGACTCCGGGTCGTGCAGAGTGAGGCAGCGGGAGATGATCGTCGCCTACCCAGGCAATTCTCGCGTCGCTTCCTGCCGCGCGCCTTCCGTATCCCCGCCTTTCCTGTCGCATTCCCCCTTCGACGGCGCCTTGCGCGACGGTTCGACGGCGGGCGCGGCATCCACATACGGCGTATCCGTCCGTCCACCACCCGGAATCCGGGACCGTCCACTGATTCGTGTGAATACCGCTCGCCATTGAGGGTTGGTGCCATGTCAGTCCACGAGCACGAACGTCGACAGCTGTCGGGGGCCCAGGAGGGTCTGTGGTTCGCCGAGCGGCTGGCGGTGCACGCTGCCGCGTACAACACCGGCGAGTACGTGGAGATCCACGGCCCGGTCGACACCGACCTGTTCGAGGCCGCGCTGCGTCGTACCGTGGCGGAGGCCGACACCTTCGCGCTGCGTTTCGCCGACACCCCGGACGGCCCCCGCTGCGCTTCGGCCGACGAAACGGACGACTGGCCGTTGCACCGCGTCGACGTCAGTGCCGAGCACGACCCGCACACCGCCGCGGAGGACTGGATCCGCCAGGACCTGGCGATGGCGACCGACCTCGTCTCGGGGCCGCTGTTCTCGCACGCGCTGATCACGTTGGGACCGGACCGGTACATCTGGTTCCTGAAGGTCCATCACATCCTGCTGGACGGCTACGGTTACAAGCTGGTGGCCCGCCGGCTCGCGGACACGTACACCGCTCTGGCCGCCGGGCGCGAGCCGGAGCCCGCCGCGTTCGAGCCGGTTGCGCGGCTCCAGGCCGAGGAGGCCGCCTACTCGGCCTCCGAGCGTCACGACCGTGACCGCACATTCTGGGCGTCCCGCCTCGCCGGTCTGCCCGAGCCGGTCCGCCTCACCGACCGCACGGCCCCGCCCGAGGCACCCTTCCTGCGCTGCACCCACGACCTCACGCCCGCCCGGACCGAGACGCTGGGCACGGCGGCCGCTCGCTTCAAGGTCTCACGCACCGACCTGCTGGTGGGTGCCATCGCCGTGTATCTGCACCGCATGACCGGCGCCGAAGACCTGGTTCTGGGCCTGGCCACGATGAGCCGGCTCGGCTCCGCAGCGCTGCGCACCCCGGGCACGGCCTCCGACATCCTGCCGCTGCGCGTCACCGCCTCCCCCAGCATGCCGATCACCGATCTGATGCGGTCCGTGGCCGAGGAACTGCGGTCACTGCGCCGGCACCAGCAGTACCGGGGCGAGCTCGTCCGCCGCGACCTCGGGCTCCTGGGCGCGGGGCGCCAGGTGCACGGACCGGTGGTCAACGTGGTCCCGTTCTCCGAGGACCTGGCCTTCGCCGGGCATCCCTCGACCTCCCACCACCTCTCCGGCGGCGCCGTCGACGACCTGCAGATCAGTGTGCGCCCGGGAGCCCGACCGGGCGGACTGTGGCTGGCGTTCGACGCCAACCCGGCGGTGTACGAGCAGATCGAGCTGGACACCCATCTAGGGCGGTTCCTTCACCTGCTGGACCAACTGGTCACCAAGGACGGCAGGTCGGCGCTCGCCGACCTGTCGCTGCTACTGCCGGGTACGGAGCCGGAGACCCGGCCGCGGCGCACCTACACGATCACGGACACTCTCAACCGGCGCTTCGAGGCGCAGGCGGCCCGCGTCCCGGACGCCATCGCGGTGACCTTCCAGAAGGACCACTTCAGTTACGCCGAACTCAATGCGGACGCGAACCGGTTGGCGCGGCTGCTCGTCGAGCGCGGGGCGGGCCCGGGCCGGCTGGTCGCGCTCGCGCTGCCGCGCGGGATGCGTCTTGTCGTGGCGCTGCTCGCCGTGCTGAAGACGGGCGCCGGGTATCTGCCACTGGACACCGGGCATCCGGCCGAGCGGCTGCGCCTGGTCACCGAGGACGCGCCGCCGGCCGTCCTGGTCACCGACGCCGCAACCGCGGGGGCGCTGCCCGCGATACCGGCGCCGACCGTCGTCCTGGGCGACCCGGCGACCCACGAGGACCTCGCCGTACGCCCGACCGCCGACCTCACCGACGCGGACCGCACCGGACCCACGGGCCCCGACGACCTCGCGTACGTCATCCACACCTCCGGCTCCACCGGCCGGCCCAAGGGCGTCCCCATCCCGCACTCCAATGTGCTACGGCTGTTCGAGGCGACCGACGAGCACTACGACTTCGGCGCGGACGACGTGTGGTCGCTCTTCCACTCGTACGCCTTCGACTTCTCCGTCTGGGAGATGTGGGGTGCGTTGCTGTACGGCGGACGGCTCGTCGTCGTGCCGTCCGCGGTCACCCGCTCGCCGCGCGACTTCCTGCGGCTGCTGCGCGAGGAGCGGGTCACGGTGCTCAGCCAGACACCGTCCGCGTTCGAGCATCTGATGCGGGCGGACCAGGAGGGCGAGCGGGCCGAAACGGCCCTGCGGTACGTGGTGTTCGGCGGTGAGGCACTGCACGTGGACCGGCTGCGCCCGTGGGCGGACCGGTACGGCCTGGACGCGCCGGCGCTGATCAACATGTACGGGATCACCGAGACGACCGTCCACGCCACCTTCCAGCGCGTGACCCGCGCCCACCTGGACGATCCACGGCAGCCCAGCGTGATCGGCGTGCCACTGGCCGACCTGTGCATCCATCTGCTCGACGCCCACCTGCGGCCGGTTCCGCCGGGCGTGACCGGCGAGATCCATGTGTCGGGAGCGGGTCTCGCGCCCGGTTACCACGCCCGGCCCGAGCTGACGGCCCAGCGGTTCGTGCAGGACCCGTTCGCCCCGCCCGGCACGCTGATGTACCGCTCCGGCGACCTCGCCCGGCGCCGGGCCGACGGGATCCTGGAGTACATCGGACGCGCCGACGAGCAGGTGAAGATCCGCGGCTTCCGGATCGAGCCCGGCGAGATCCAGGCCGTGCTCGCCGAGCACCCCCAGGTCTCCTCGGCGGCGGTCGTCGTACGGCGGACCGCCGACGGCGACCCGCAGCTCGTCGGGTACGCCGTGCCCGCCGCGGGACACCGACCGGACCCGGCCGGGCTCCGCGCCCACCTGGCGGAGCGACTGCCCGGGCACCTGGTCCCGGCCGCCTGTGTGCTGATCGACGCGCTGCCGCTGACCGCCAACGGCAAGCTGGACAAGCGGGCCCTTCCCGAGCCGGACTTCACCGACGTCGCGGCCGGGCAGCGGCCCACGACGCCCGAACAGGCTCTGCTCTGCCGGCTGTTCGCCGAGGTGCTGCGGCTGCCCGAGGACTCCGTGGGTGTGGCCGCCAACTTCTTCGACCTGGGCGGGCACTCGCTGCTCGCGGCACGGCTGCTGGCCGGACTGCGGGCCGAGACCGGCCAGGACGTCCCGATGACGGTGCTCTTCGAAACTCCCACGCCGGCGGCTCTGGCGCTCCGGCTGGCCGAGGGGTCGCAGGCCGCGGTACGGCTGCCCGCCCTTGAGGCGGCGGCGCGTCCCGAGCGGGTGCCGCTGTCGTTCGCACAGGAACGGATGTGGTTCCTCAACCGGCTGGACGGCGGCGCAGCGACGTACAACATCCCGCTGATCGTGCCGCTGGAGCACGACCCCGACGAGGAGGCGCTGCGTGCGGCGCTCGCCGACGTCGTGGACCGGCACGAGAGCCTGCGCACGGTGTTCGCGGACGACGGGGACGGCCCGCACCAGCGGATACTCCCGCCCGGGACGCTCCGTCCGGAGCTGCGGATCGTGGACTGCCCGGCGGAGGAAGCGGACGCGCAGGTCGCCGCGGCGGGCCGGCATCCCTTCGACCTGAGCCGGGAGAGCGCGCTGTGGGCCGCGGTCATCGGTACCGGGGCGCGCCGTACGCTGCTGCTCGTCCTGCACCACAGCGCGGCCGACGGCTGGTCGCTGCGGCCCCTGGCGGAGGATCTGAGCGCCGCCTACGAGGCCCGCCGGGAGGGCCGGGCGCCGCACAGGAAGCCGTTGCCGGTGCAGTACGCCGACTACGCGCTGTGGCAGCGCGAGGCCCTGGCCCCCGCGCCCGAGGGGCCCGGACGGCTGGAGCTGCTCACCGGCTTCTGGCGCGAGGCCCTCACGGGGCTGCCCGCGGAGAGCACCCTGCCCGCCGACCGGGCTCGGCCCGCCGGGCCCGGCGGGCCGGGCGCGAGTGTGTCGGGCGGCGTGGACGCGGAGCTGCACGAGCGGCTGCTGCGGCTGGCGGAGGCCGAGGACGCGAGCCTGTTCATGGTCCTGCACACCGCCGTGGCCGCGCTGCTGTCCCGCTGGGGCGCCGGCACCGACCTGGCGATCGGCACCCCGGTGGCCGGGCGCTCCGAGGCCGCACTGGACGACGTCATCGGGCTGGTCACCAACACGCTGGTGCTGCGCACCGACGTCTCGGACGACCCCGGCTTCCGTGAACTGCTCGCGCGGACCCGCCGGTTCGATCTCGCGGCGCTGGACCACCAGGACCTGCCGTTCGACCTCCTCGTGAATGACCTGAACCCGCCCCGGCATCCGGCCCGCCACCCCCTGTTCCAGGTCATGCTGGCCCTGCAGAACAACGAGCCGGCCGTGCTGCGGCTGGGCGACCAGCGCACCGCGCTGCGGCCCACGGCCACCGGCACCGCCAAGTTCGACCTCTTCGTGGACGTCGTGGAACGGCACGACGAGCAGGGCGCGCCCGAGGGCCTGGACCTCCACGTCGAGTACGCCACCGACCTGTTCGCGGCGGAGACCGCCGTCCGCTTCACCGAGGCGCTGTCCGCAGTCCTCGCCGCCGGGTGCGCGGATCCGGAGCTGCGCATGAGCGACCTGCCCGCACGCGAGCCCCGGCCGCAGAGCCCGCCCGGTGACCTGGCCGCCGTGGCCCTGGAGGTCGCCGGGGTGCGCGACGCGGTCGTACTGCCGTCGCCCGAGGCGTCCGGTCCGCCGTCGCTGTACGTGGTGCCCGGCCGGGCCGGCCCGGTGGAGCCGGATGTCGATGCGGCGCGCGTCACCGCCGTGAGCGGGCTGCCCCGCACCCCGGACGGCGCCCTGGACACCGACGCCCTGCGCGCGCTGCCCGCCCTCGACCGCAAGGCCGCCGCCGACTGGCAGCGGGAGCTGGAGCGGCTGACCGGCGTCCGCGAGGCGTCGGTCGAACTGGCGGACGCGGCCGAGGAGTTGGGCCGGGTCCACGCCGGACCGACCCGGGCCGCGACCGGGCCGGAGGCCTCCCCCGAGCCGGAGTCCCGGACCGATGGCGTCCCCGCCCTCAGCGAGGGCCCGGCCCTCACCGAACCGTCCGTCTCCTCCTGGGCGGCGGCCCTCACCCGCGCGGCGGCCAAGCCGCACGGCGAGATCGTGCACGTACGCGCCGACGGCAGCGAGACCCGCCGCAGCTACGCCTCGCTGGTGGCGGAGGCCTCCCGGGTGCTGGCCGGGCTCCGGCAGCGCGGGCTGCGGCCGGGCGACCAGGTGATCCTCCAGTGCTCGGACACCGAGGACTTCATGGCCGTGCTGTGGGGCTGTGTTCTCGGCGGGTTCGTGGCCGTGCCCCTGACCGTCCCCGCCTCCTACGCCACCCCTTCGGCCGCCGTCACCAAGCTGGAGGGCATCTGGCGGATGCTGGAGAAGCCGTGGATCGTCGCCTCGCCGTCGGACGCGCCCGGGCTGCGCGAGCTCGCCGAGCGGGACGGCTGGCCGGGGCTGCGGCTGACGACCGCCGACGCGCTGCGCGAGGCGCCCGGGGACCGCGACTGGCACGAGGCGGCACCGGACGACCTGATCTTGATGCTGATGACTTCGGGGAGCACCGGCCTGCCGAAGGCCGTGCGGATCACTCACCGGGGCGTGCTGACCAGGTCGGCGGCCACCGAGGCGATGAACGGACTGGGCGAGCACGACGTCAGCCTCAACTGGATCCCGCTGGACCATGTGACCGGTGTGGTGATGTTCCATCTGCGGGACGTGTATCTCGGTTGCCGTCAGATCCACGCGCCCACCTCATGGGTCCTGCAGGACCCGCTGCGCTGGGCCGACCTCGCGGACCGGCACCGCGTCAGCGTCACCTGGGCGCCGAACTTCGCCTTCGGGCTTTTCGCCGAGCAGGCGCACCGCTTCGGGGGCCGTACGTGGGACCTGTCGCCGATGAGGCTGGTGATGAACGCCGGCGAAGTCGTCGTGGCCTCCGCGGCACGCCGTTTCCTGCAGGTGCTGCGCCCGTTCGGGCTGCCGGGGCACGTGATGCACCCCGGCTGGGGCATGTCCGAGACCTGCTCGGTGGTCACCGACAGCGTGCTGCCCGCCGAACCGCCCGGCCACGACGAGTCGTTCGTGAGCTGCGGACTGCCGTACCCCGGGTTCGCCATGCGGATCGTCGACGACCGGGACACGATCCTGCCCGAGGGGGATGTCGGCCGGCTCCAGGTGCGCGGGACCTCGGTGACCGAGGGCTACTACGACAACGCGAAGGCCGACGCGGAGTCGTTCACGCAGGACGGCTGGTTCGACACCGGCGACCTGGCCTTCTTGCGGGGCGGTGAGCTGTACATCACCGGCCGGGCGAAGGACGTCATCATCGTCAACGGCGTCAACCACTACAGCCACGAGATCGAGTCCTGTGTCGAGGAACTCCCCTGTGTGGTACGGAGTTTCACGGCCGCGGTCGCCGTCCGCTCCGACCCGTCCGCGGCCACCGACGAACTCGCGCTCTTCCTGCACCTCGCCGAGGGCCACGACCCGGCCGGCGCCCTGCGCGAGATCGGGGGCAAGGTGACCCGGGAGATCGGCGTGAACCCCGCCTTCCTCATCCCGGTCTCCACCCGGGACATCCCGAAGACGGAGATCGGGAAGATCCAGCGGACCAGGCTCCGCAAGAGCTTCGAGGCAGGCGACTTCGACGAGGCGGTGCGCGAGACGCAGCTGCTGCTGGGCAGCGCGGCCACGCTGCCGGACTGGTTCCTGCGACCGGTGTGGCAGTCGGCCGACGCCCTGCGCCCGCCCCTGGCAGCCGCGGGGCGGCACGTCCTCGTACTGGCCGGACGAGACCCCGAACCCGCCGCACAGGTCGCCGAACGACTGCGGGCCGAGGGCGGGCTGTGCACGGTGGTCACCGAGGGGCCGGCGTACGAGCGGATCGACGCCGCCGCCTACCGCGTGCGGCCCACCGAGGTCGACGACCACGCCGCCGTGCTGGAGCAGCTCGGCGCCGACGGGCGCGAGGTCGATGCCGTGCTCCGACTCGGCTCGCCCGGCGACAGTCACCCCGCCGAATCCCTGCTGGCCTTCGTCCGTGCGCTGATCGACCGGCACGGTTCCAAGCGCCCGCTCCCTCTGCTGCTCGTCACGGCCGGCGCCCAGGCCGTGACGCCTGAGGACCGGCCCCGCTGCGACCACGCCACGTCGGTGGGTCTGCTCAAGTCCGTGCGCGAGGAACAGCCCTGGCTGCGGGGCGTCCACGTCGACCTGGCACCGGACTGGGACGTGGACACGCTGCTCGCCGAGCTGACGCCCGCGCCCGCCGACACCGAGGTCGCCCACCGTGACGGCCGGCGGTACGTGCGCCGCCTGGCACCCCTGCCCGACCCGCTGCCGCGCACCCGGCCGTCCACCGTCGGCTTCCACCTCATCAGCGGCGGCCTGGGCGGCGTCGGCGTCGAGATCGCCGAGCATCTGCTCAGGACACCCCGAACGCGGCTGCTGCTGCTCGGCCGCGGTGAGCCCGGCGACGAACTCCGGCGGCTCGCACAGCTCGGGGACGTGCGCTGGGCGCGCTCGGACGTCACCGACGCCGCGCAGGTGCGGGCCGCCGTCCGCGAGGCGGCCGAGGCGTGGGGTGAGCCGTTGACCTCGGTGCTGCATCTGGCCGGTGCCTTCGACGAGCGGCCGGTGCGCGAACTCGACGGGGAGAGCTGGCGGACGGCGCTGGACGCGAAGGTCCGGGGCGCCTGGGCGCTGCACGAGGTCGCGGCGGAGCACCCGGTCGACTCCTTCGTCACCTTCTCCTCCGTCAACGGCTACTTCGGCGGCGCCATGAACTCCGCGTACGCGGCCGCCAACGCCTTCCTGGACGCCCTGGCCGTGTACCGCCGCCACCTGGGTCTGCCCGGGCAGAGTCTGGCGTGGAGCATGTGGCGCGAGCGCGGGATGAGCCGGGGCTACGGTCTCACCTCGCTGACCGAGGCCCGCGGCTACCGGGTCCTCGACCCGACGGCGGCACTGCGCTCGTTCGACTTCGCGCGCTCCCTCGACGAACCGCACGTCCTGATCGGCGCCGACCGTACGGCACCGTGGGTGCGCAGCCATGTCGTCGGCCCCGTGCGGCAGGTGCGACGGCTCGTGGCGAGGGTCGCCCTCGACGAGGGAACCGACCTCGGCACGCTGTACCGCGACGCGGCCCGGGGTGTGGAGGGCGACGCGTGGGTGCTGCGGTCGGCCGGCACGGCGACCGCGCGTGCCGGAGCCCCGGAGTCCGGCGAGGAGTCGCGCCGTCTGGAGACACGGCTCGCCGGCATCTGGTGCACGGTGCTGGGCCGGGACCGGGTCGGCCGCGACGACAACTTCTTCGGCCTGGGCGGCAATTCGCTGCTCCTGCTCGGCGCCCAGGCGGCGATCAACGAGGAACTGGGCTGCGATCTCGGCGTGGTGGACCTGTTCGCGCATCCGACGGTGCGGGCGCTCGCCCGGCACCTGGCCGACAGCGCAGTCGGCGCCGGCCACGCCACAGCGGCCCCCGCGCCGGACCGGCCCACCGGCCTGGACCGGGCCAGGCAGCAGGCACAGCGGCAGCGTGCGGCCCGCGACGCCCGTCGCTCCGTACGGGAACGGAAGGACCGAAACGATGGCTGAACCCACCACCCTGCTGGACGAGAAGGTGCCCGCCGTCGCCGTGATCGGCATGGCGGCGCGCTTCCCGGGAGCGGACGACGTCGACGCCTTCTGGGAGAACCTCGCCGCGGGCCGCGACGCGGTACGTCCCGTCACCGACGAGCAGTTCCTCGCGGCGGGCGGCGACCCGGAGGACCTCGGCGACCCGACCCTGATCCGGATGGCGTCCGTGGTCGAGGGCATCGACCGCTTCGACGCGGACTTCTTCGGCATGAGTCCCGCCGAGGCGTCCGTCGTCGACCCGCAGCAGCGGCTGCTGCTGGAGACGGCGTATCACGCGCTGGAGGACGCGGGGCAGGTGCGCGACGCGCGGGAGATCACCACGGGCGTCTACGCGGGCGCCGGCGACAGCCGCTACTACCCCGCGCACCTGCATCCCCGGTACGCCGGCCGGCCGGGGTCGGTGGCGCTGGTGCACGCGGCCACCGCCAACTCCCTCGGGACCCTGGCCACCCGGATCTCCTACGAACTGGGGCTCACCGGACCCAGTCTGTCGCTCCAGACAGCGTGCTCCACGGCACTGGTCGCGCTGCACACCGCCTGCCAGGACCTGCTGGACTTCCGGTGCGATCTGGCGCTCGCCGGGGCGGTGTCCCTCAACCCCTCGGCACTCCTCGGGTACCGGCATGTGCCCGACGGGCCGTTCTCGCCGGACGGGCGCTGCCGGGCCTTCGCGGCGGACGCGGCCGGCACCTCCTCGGGCGACGGGGTCGGGGCGGTCGTACTGAAACGGCTGGAGGACGCGGTCGCCGACGGAGACCGGATCCGGGCGGTGGTGCGGGGCTCGGCCGTGAACAACGACGGGCGCCGCAAGGTCGGGTTCACCGCGCCCAGCGCGGCCGGCCAGACCGAGGTGATCCTCGCCGCGCAGACGCAGGGCGAGATCGACGCCGGAACGATCGGGCTGGTCGAGGCGCACGGCACGGCCACGCGGATCGGGGATCCGATCGAGGTGGCGGCGCTGACCGAGGCGTTCCGGCAGAGCACGGACCAGCGTGGGTACTGCGCGCTGGGCTCGGTGAAGACCAACATCGGGCATCTCGGCGCCGCGGCCGGCATGGCCGGATTCGTGAAGGCCGTACTCGCCCTGGAGCACCGGCGGATACCGCCCAGCCTGCACTTCGACGCGCCGAACCCGCTGATCGACTTCGCGTCAGGTCCGTTCCGGGTGCCGACCGAGCTGGAGGAATGGCCGTACGCCGGCCGTCCGCGCCGTGCCGCGGTCAGCGCCTTCGGGGTAGGCGGCACCAACGCCCATGTCATCGTCGAGGAGGCACCAGCCGCCGGGGAACCGCCCCGGTCGGCCGAGACGCCCCGGCGGCACGTCCTGCCGCTGTCCGCGCGTACGGCCGGCGCGCTGCGCGGGCAGGCCGAGGCCCTGGCCCGCCATCTGGAACACCACCCCGAGCTGCGGCTCGACGACGTCGCGTACTCCCTGCGCGCCGAGCGACCGGCGCTGCGCCACCGGCTCACCGTCAGCGCCACGTCGGCCGCCGAGGCGGTGGCCGCGCTGCGCACCCCCCTGCCGCCGGCGGGTCCGGTCCCCGACGATCCGCCGCGGGTGGCGTTCCTGCTGCCCGGCGGCGGGACCCAGTACGCCGGCATGGGCACCGAGCTGTACCGGGACAACGACGTCTACCAGGACGCCGTGGACCGATGTGCGGGCGTCCTGCGGCCGGTCATCGGCGGGGACCTGCGCACCGCCCTGTTCGAGCAGGTCGAACCGGGCAGCACCCCCGCCTTCCTCGCGCTGATCGTCACCGAGTACGCGCTGGCCAGGACGCTCATGGAGCAGGGCGTGCGCCCCGACGCGCTGATCGGGCACTCCCTGGGCGAGTACACGGCCGCCTGTCTGGCCGGCGTGATGGACCTCGACGAGATGCTGCCGGTGGTCGCCGAGCGCATCCGGCTCATCGGCTCGTGCGGCGGGGCGACCGTCGGCGTCGCGGCCCCCGCGGAGGCCCTCACCCCGCTGCTCGGCCCGGACCTGTCGCTGGCCGCCGTGAACGGCCCCGCGGCCTGCACGGTCGCCGGCCAGGCGGACGCGGTGACCCGGTTCGAAGCCGAACTCACCCGCCGGGACGTGCCGTTCCGCCGGCTGCGCATGCCCGCCGCGGCCCACTCCCACGTCCTCGACCCGATCCTCGACACCTTCGCCGGGCATCTGCGCACGTTGCGGCTCCGCCCGCCCCGTATCCCCTACGTCACCAACGTCACCGGGAACTGGATCACCGACGCGCAGGCGACGGACGTACGGCACTGGGTCGACCACACGCGCCGGACCGTGCGGTTCGCCGACGGCATCGGCACGCTCTGGGCGGACGGGCGGATGGTGCTGGTGGAGATCGGGCCCGGAGACAGCATGACCAAGCTCGCCCGCGCCCGGCTGGAGGGCGAGGAGCCGGTGACGGTCACGACCATGCGGCACGCCAAGGCCGAGGGGCCCGACGACTTCGTCCTCGCCGGCGCGCTGGGCCGGCTGTGGGCCGCCGGGATCGACGGGGCGCTGCCCAAGGGCACGGATGCCGCCGGTCCTCCGCGCCGGGTGCGGCTGCCCGGGTACGCCTTCGAGCGGCGGCGGCACTGGATCGACGCCCCGGGCGCACGCACCGGTTCCGGGGCGCCGGAGCCGGAGCAGGTCGTGGACTCCGGCGGCGGACGGATGCCGCGGCCGCTGCTGACGACCGAGCATGTGGCGCCGCGCACGGACCGGGAGCGGGCGGTGACCGAGGTGTGGGAGGAACAGCTGGCCGTCGAGGGCATCGGCGTCCACGACAACTTCTTCGACCTCGGCGGCGACTCGATGCGGGCCGTGCTCCTCGCGGGCCGGCTGCGCTCGGCCGGCGTGCTGGACGTACCGGCCGCCTCACTGCTGGCGTCACCCACGGTGGCCGGGCTGCTGGCGTCGGTCGACGACCTCCGGGGCTCCTCCCCCGAGGCGGTGCGCCCCCTGCTGCCGCTGCGCCGCGAGGGTGGGCAGACACCGCTGTTCTGCGTCCATCCCGCCGCCGGCGTCTCCTGGCGGTACACGGGTCTGCTGCCTCATCTCGGCCCGGACCAGCCGGTGTTCGGCATCCAGGCCCTGGGGCTCGACGGCACCTGCCCGCCCGCACCGGACGCCAAGTCCATGGTTGCGTCGTACGTGGACCTCGTGCGCGAGGCCCAACCCGAGGGCCCCTACCGGTTGCTGGGCTGGTCCTACGGCGGTTGCGTCGCGCACGCCATGGCCTGCGCGCTCCAGGAGCAGGGCGAGCGGGTCGAGTTGCTGGCCATGCTGGACGCCCCGCAGCCGCACGGCACGCTCCACGATCCGCAACGGGCCGAACGACAGGTCGCCGCGCTGCTGATGCGTGTGGCGGGGCTGCCGATCGACGCGGACACCGCGGTGCCGGGCGTCGACAGCGTTCTGGCGCGCATCAGCGAGGACCCGGCCGACGGTACCGCGGCGACGGCTCCGGTGACGCGCGCCGAGGCCGCGGCGATCGCCGACGTGATGCGCAACAACCTGCGGATCTCACCGCAGTTCAGTCCCGGCGTCTACCGCGGCGAGGTGCTGTTCTTCAGCGCAACCGAGGACGCGTACGCCGACGGCGCAGATCTCGCGTTCGCTCCCCGTAAGGCGGACGCCTGGCGGCCTTACGTCGACGGGTCGCTGACCGATCACGCTGTGCCCTGCGGCCACTACGAGATGACCGAACCCGCGCCGATGGCCGTGATCGGCGCGGTGGTGGCAAAGGCACTGCGGCCTGTCTCCGGGTGAGCCCGGCTCGCTTCCCGGCTCCCCCGGCCCTCCCCGACCGAACGCTCAGGAGAGCTCTGTGAACAAAGACCTGTACGACCTCGGCGACGCCCCCGAACTCGGCACGGCGCCCCGGCGGATGTACGCCTCCGTGATCCGCCGCGAGCGCTACGGCGAGCCCGTCGGCGCCTTCCGCACCGAGGTGGTGGACGTGCCGCCGGTAGGGCCCGGCCAGGTCCTGGTGAAGGTGATGGCGGCCGGCGTGAACTACAACAACGTGTGGGCCGCACTGGGTTCGCCGCTGGACGTCATCGCCGCCCGGCAGAAGCAGGGCGCCACGGAAGACTTCCACATCGGCGGCTCCGACCTCTCCGGCGTCGTCTGGGCCGTCGGCGGGAACGTGCGCGGGGTGAAGCCGGGTGACGAGGTGGTCGTACTGGCCGTCCGCTGGGACGAGTCCGCGCCGGACATCCGGCTCGGCGCCGACCCGGTCACCTCCTCCTCGCTGCGGGTGTGGGGCTACGAGGAGAACTACGGCTCCTTCGCGCAGTTCGCGGTCGTCGACGACTACATGTGCCAGCCCAAGCCGGCCCGGCTGTCCTGGGCGGAGTCCGCCTGCTACATGGCGACGGCGGCCACCGCCTACCGTCAGCTGTTCGGCTGGCAGCCGCACACCGTCCGGCCCGGCGACCCGGTCCTGATCTGGGGCGGTGCGGGCGGCCTCGGCAGTATCGCCATCCAGCTCGTCCGGCACGTCGGCGGCATTCCCGTGGCCGTCGTGTCCAGCGAGGAGCGCGGCGAGTTCTGCATGCGGCTCGGCGCCGAGGGCTGGATCAACCGGCGCGACTTCGACCACTGGGGCCGGCTGCCCGACGCCTCCGACGAGGCGGCGATGGCCAAGTGGACGTCGGGGGCGAGGGCGTTCGGCCGCCGGTTCTGGGAGGTGCTCGGCGAGCGCCGGGCCCCGAGGATCGTGCTGGAGCACTCCGGCGCCGACACCATCCCTACGTCGGTGTATCTCTGCGACAACGCCGGGATGGTGGTCATCTGCGGCGGCACGACCGGCTACAACGGGGATGTCGACCTGCGATTCCTGTGGATGCGCCAGAAGCGCCTGCAGGGCTCGCACGTGGCGTCACTGCGCGAGGCGCGCGAGGTGACCCGGCTGATCGACCGGGGCGCCATCGACCCGTGCCTGTCACGGACGTTCGGCTTCGAGGAGGTCGGCCTCGCCCATCAGCTGCTGCACGAGAACAGGCACCCGGCCGGGAACATGGCAGTGCTGGTGAACGCGAGCGCATAGCGACAGGTACGGTCAGGGGCCCGGAGACCTCAGGTCTCCGGGGCCCAGACGTGGTGGGGTGGTGGTGGCAAAATAAGCCC
>NZ_JBFAET010000052.1:0-51783 GCF_040642095.1 Streptomyces sp. NPDC020362 | reverse complement strand
GCCGGGGAGGCCAAGGCCGAACTGGTCCGGAGCCTGATCGGCGGCCAGGTCAGCGGCGAGACCGCCGACCTGGTGGCCGGCACCGCCCGCGCTCGCTGGTCGCAGTCCCGCGACCTGGTCGACGCGCTGGAGGAGCTGGCGAGCACCGCCGACCTCACCGCCGCGGAGAAGACGGGCACGCTGGACGACGTGGAGGACGAGCTGTTCCGGTTCGGCCGGATCGTCGTCTCCAGCACCGAGCTGCGCGCCGCGCTCACCGACCGTGGTGCCGGCACCTCGGCCAAGACCGAGCTGCTGCACCGGCTGCTCGGCGGACGGGCCAAGCCGGTCACCGAGCGTCTGGTCACGCGCCTCGTCACCGCGCCGCGGGGACGTAGCCTGGAAGCGGGACTGGAGTCCCTGTCCAAGCTCGCCGCGGAGCGCCGCGACCGGGTCGTCGCCGTCGTCACCTCGGCCGTGCCGCTGAGCGACACGCAGAAGCAGCGCCTCGGCGCGGCCCTCGCGAAGCTCTACGGCCGCCGGATGCACCTGAACCTGGACGTGGACCCCGAGGTCCTCGGCGGGATCCGGGTGCAGGTCGGTGACGAGGTCATCAACGGGTCCCTCGCGGACCGGCTGGACGAGGCCACCCGCCGCATGGCGAGCTGAGCAACGCTCGGTAATAGACAAAAGCAGTACGTACTTACGGCCCTGGTTGGGCCGTGCAGAGGATTCACCTCTTTCAGGGGGGAGTCCCCATCCCCCCAAAGTGAAACTTCGGGCCCAACAAGGAGAGCAGGGAACCCAGATGGCGGAGCTCACGATCCGGCCGGAGGAGATCCGGGACGCGCTGGAGAACTTCGTCCAGTCGTACAAGCCGGACGCGGCCTCGCGCGAGGAGGTCGGTACGGTCACCCTTGCCGGCGACGGCATCGCGAAGGTCGAGGGCCTGCCCTCGGCCATGGCCAACGAACTGCTGAAGTTCGAGGACGGCACCCTCGGCCTCGCGCTCAACCTGGAAGAGCGCGAGATCGGCGCCATCGTCCTCGGTGAGTTCAGCGGCATCGAGGAGGGGCAGCCGGTCACGCGTACCGGTGAGGTCCTCTCCGTCGCGGTCGGCGAGGGCTACCTCGGCCGCGTTGTCGACCCGCTCGGCAACCCGATCGACGGTCTCGGCGAGATCGAGACGTCCGGCCGCCGCGCCCTCGAGCTGCAGGCCCCCACGGTCATGCAGCGCAAGTCGGTGCACGAGCCGATGGAGACCGGCTACAAGGCCGTCGACGCGATGACCCCGATCGGCCGTGGTCAGCGTCAGCTGATCATCGGTGACCGCCAGACCGGCAAGACCGCCCTGGCCGTCGACACGATCATCAACCAGCGCGACAACTGGCGCTCGGGCGACCCGAAGAAGCAGGTCCGCTGCATCTACGTCGCCATCGGCCAGAAGGGCTCCACCATCGCCGGCGTGCGCCGCGCGCTGGAGGAGAACGGCGCCCTGGAGTACACGACCATCGTCGCCGCCCCGGCGTCCGACCCGGCCGGCTTCAAGTACCTGGCGCCGTACACCGGTTCGGCCATCGGCCAGCAGTGGATGTACGAGGGCAAGCACGTCCTCATCATCTTCGACGACCTCTCGAAGCAGGCCGACGCCTACCGCGCCGTGTCCCTGCTGCTGCGCCGCCCGCCGGGCCGTGAGGCCTACCCGGGTGACGTCTTCTACCTGCACTCCCGGCTGCTGGAGCGCTGCGCCAAGCTCTCCGACGACATGGGCGCCGGCTCGATGACCGGTCTGCCGATCGTCGAGACCAAGGCCAACGACGTCTCGGCGTTCATCCCGACCAACGTCATCTCCATCACCGACGGCCAGTGCTTCCTGGAGTCGGACCTGTTCAACGCCGGTCAGCGCCCCGCGCTGAACGTCGGTATCTCCGTCTCCCGAGTCGGTGGTTCCGCGCAGCACAAGGCGATGCGCCAGGTATCCGGCCGCCTCCGTGTCGACCTCGCCCAGTTCCGTGAGCTGGAGGCGTTCGCCGCCTTCGGTTCCGACCTGGACGCGGCCTCGAAGGCCCAGCTGGAGCGCGGTTCGCGCATGGTCGAGCTGCTGAAGCAGAACCAGTACCAGCCGATGGCCACCGAGGACCAGGTCGTCTCCGTCTGGGCCGGCACCAACGGCCGTATGGACGACGTCCCGGTCGTCGACATCCGCCGCTTCGAGAAGGAACTGATCGACTTCCTGCACCGGAAGCACCAGGGCCTGATGACCTCCATCAAGGAGGGCGCCAAGATGTCGAACGACACCATCCAGGCGATCGACGACGCCGTGGCCGAGTTCAAGAAGCAGTTCGAGACCTCGGACGGCAAGCTGCTCGGCGAGGACACTCCTGCCGCTGCCGCCAAGTGACGTAAGGAAGGGACCTGACTCATGGGAGCCCAGCTCCGGGTCTACAAGCGTCGCATCCGATCCGTCAGCGCGACCAAGAAGATCACCAAGGCGATGGAGATGATCGCCGCCTCGCGCGTCGTCAAGGCGCAGCGCAAGGTGGCGGCCTCCACGCCGTACGCGACCGAGCTGACGCGCGCGGTCACGGCGGTCGGTACGGGTTCGAACACCAAGCACCCGCTCACCACGGAGGCGGAGAACCCGGCCCGTGCCGCGGTCCTGCTCCTCACGAGCGACCGCGGTCTGGCCGGCGCCTTCAACTCCAACGCCATCAAGGCGGCGGAGCAGCTGACCGAGCGCCTGGAGCGCGAGGGCAAGCAGGTCGACGTGTACATCGTCGGCCGGCGCGGTGTGGCCCACTACAACTTCCGTGAGCGCAAGATCGCGGAGTCGTGGACCGGCTTCACGGACGAGCCGACGTACGCGGACGCCAAGAAGGTCGCGGCGCCCCTGATCGAGGCGATCGAGAAGGACACGGCCGAGGGTGGTGTGGACGAACTCCACATCGTCTTCACCGAGTTCGTCTCGATGATGACGCAGACGGCTCTCGACGCCCGGCTGCTGCCGCTGCGCCTCGAAGAGGTCGCCAAGGAGGCCGCCCCCACGGGGGAGATCCTCCCGCTGTACGACTTCGAGCCCTCGGCGGAGGACGTCCTCGACGCCCTGCTGCCGCGCTACGTGGAAAGCCGTATCTACAACGCGCTGCTCCAGTCGGCCGCTTCGAAGCACGCCGCCACGCGGCGCGCGATGAAGTCGGCCACCGACAACGCGGGCGAGCTGATCAACACGCTCTCCCGTCTTGCCAACGCGGCCCGCCAGGCCGAAATCACCCAGGAAATCAGCGAGATCGTCGGTGGCGCGAGCGCCCTGGCCGACGCGACCGCGGGGAGTGACCGATAATGACCACCACTGTTGAGACCGCGACGGCTACGGGCCGCGTCGCCCGGGTCATCGGCCCGGTCGTCGACGTGGAGTTCCCCGTCGACGCGATGCCGGACATCTACAACGCCCTTCACGTCGAGGTGGCCGACCCGGCCAACGCCGGCGAGAAGAAGACGCTGACCCTGGAGGTCGCCCAGCACCTGGGTGACGGCCTGGTCCGCACCATCTCCATGCAGCCCACCGACGGTCTGGTCCGCCAGGCCCCGGTCACCGACACCGGCAACGCCATCACGGTGCCCGTCGGTGACTTCACCAAGGGCAAGGTGTTCAACACCCTCGGTGAGGTGCTGAACGTCGACGAGAAGTACGAGGGCGAGCGCTGGGGCATCCACCGCAAGGCCCCGAACTTCGACGAGCTCGAGTCCAAGACCGAGATGTTCGAGACCGGCGTCAAGGTCATCGACCTGCTGACCCCGTACGTCAAGGGCGGCAAGATCGGTCTGTTCGGCGGTGCCGGCGTCGGCAAGACGGTGCTCATCCAGGAGATGATCTACCGCGTCGCCAACAACCACGACGGTGTCTCCGTGTTCGCCGGTGTCGGCGAGCGCACCCGTGAGGGCAACGACCTGATCGAGGAGATGTCGGACTCGGGCGTCATCGACAAGACCGCGCTGGTCTTCGGTCAGATGGACGAGCCCCCGGGCACCCGTCTGCGCGTCGCGCTGGCCGGCCTCACCATGGCCGAGTACTTCCGTGACGTCCAGAAGCAGGACGTGCTGTTCTTCATCGACAACATCTTCCGCTTCACGCAGGCCGGTTCCGAGGTCTCCACGCTGCTCGGCCGTATGCCGTCCGCGGTGGGTTACCAGCCGAACCTGGCCGACGAGATGGGCCTCCTGCAGGAGCGCATCACCTCGACCCGTGGTCACTCGATCACCTCGATGCAGGCGATCTACGTCCCCGCGGACGACCTGACCGACCCGGCCCCGGCCACCACCTTCGCCCACCTCGACGCGACGACGGTTCTCTCCCGTCCGATCTCCGAGAAGGGCATCTACCCGGCCGTGGACCCGCTGGACTCCACGTCCCGGATCCTGGACCCGCGCTACATCGCTGCGGATCACTACAACGCGGCCATGCGCGTGAAGACGATCCTGCAGAAGTACAAGGACCTCCAGGACATCATCGCGATCCTCGGTATCGACGAGCTGGGCGAGGAGGACAAGCTCGTCGTCCACCGTGCCCGTCGTGTGGAGCGCTTCCTGTCCCAGAACACCCACGTCGCCAAGCAGTTCACCGGCGTGGACGGCTCGGACGTGCCGCTCGACGAGTCGATCGCCGCGTTCAACGCGATCTGCGACGGTGAGTACGACCACTTCCCCGAGCAGGCGTTCTTCATGTGCGGTGGCATTGAGGACCTCAAGGCCAACGCCAAGGAGCTGGGCGTCTCCTGAGCCTCGCGCTCGTGTGAGGGGGCGGGCCGCGTCCCGTCCCCTCATCCACGCCCATTAGAATTGACCCCAACACCCGGCACTACCGCCGGGTGGTGACCCGAGGAGCCACCCTTGGCTGCTGAGCTGCACGTCGAGCTGGTCGCCGCCGACCGCCAGGTCTGGTCCGGTGAGGCCACCCTGGTCGTCGCGCGCACCACGTCCGGCGACATCGGCGTCATGCCCGGTCACCAGCCGCTGCTCGGTGTGCTGGAGTCGGGCCCGGTGACCATCCGTACGAGTGATGGTGGAACGGTCGTCGCCGCGGTGCACGGCGGTTTCGTCTCGTTCGCGGACAACAAGTTGTCGCTGCTCGCCGAGGTCGCCGAGCTGTCGGACGAGATCGATGTCCAGCGCGTGGAGCGCGAGCTCGAGCGCGCGAAGGCGGAGGACGACGCGGAGGCAGCGCGCCGCGCGGATGTCCGTCTGCGGGCGGCGACCGCAGCGCGTTGACCCACCGCGCCGCGTGATGACGTCACTCAGCCGCGGCCGGCCCGGAGCAATCCGGTGCCGGTCGCGGCTGAGGCAGATACGGGTGTTTTTTCCGTTTCATTACTCAGCTACATATTCAGCTTCGGAATCAGTTCCATTGCCTAGAGACGAGGAGGTCGGTGCCGATGGTCCTCGCTCTGACTGTGTCCGGGATCGTGGTCGCGCTCGTGGTGGTGGGACTGTTCCTGTTCGGCCTGCGTCGCAGACTCATCCAGCGTTCCGGCGGCACCTTCGACTGCTCGCTGCGCTGGGACGTGGCCGAGAAACCGGACGCCAACGGCAAGGGCTGGAGCTACGGCGTCGCCCGCTACAGCGGTGACCGCATCGAGTGGTACCGCGTCTTCTCCTACGCCCCCCGTCCGCGCCGGATCCTGGAGCGCTCGCAGATCGAGGTGGCCGGCCGCCGGCTGCCCGAGGGCGAGGAGGAGATGGCCCTGCTCTCCGACGCGGTGGTCCTCGCCTGTACCCACCGGGGCACGCGCCTCGAACTCGCGATGAGCGAAGACGCGCTGACCGGTTTTCTCGCGTGGCTTGAAGCAGCCCCGCCCGGACAGCGAGTGAACGTGGCGTAGCCACGTTCACTCGCTGGGTGGGGGCTCCCCCGGACGAAGTCCGGGGGAGCGTCAATGTCGCTTGAGGTGCCGTAACTCTGCGAACCGTCTTACGACAGCCCGCTGCTGATGGCGCTCACCAGCTCACCGTTGCTGGTGTCACCGCTGAACTCCCAGAAGAACGCGCCGCCGAGACCCTGGGACTTGGCCCAGCTCATCTTCCCGGCGATCGTCGACGGGGTGTCGTAGGACCACCAGTTGCTGCCGCAGTGCGCGTACGCCGTGCCGGCGATGGTGCCGGTCGCCGGGCAGGACGTCTTGAGCACCTTGTAGTCCTCGATGCCCTGCTCGTACGTACCCGCGGCCGGACCCGTGGCCGTGCCGCCCGGGGCGTCCTGGGTGACGCCGGTCCAGCCGCGGCCGTAGAAGCCGATGCCGATGAGCAGCTTGCTCGCGGGGACGCCGGTCGCCTTGTACTTGGCCATCGCGTCGGCGGTGGTGAAGCCCGCCTTCGGGATGCCGGAGTACGAGGTGAGCGGGGAGTGCGGGCCGGTCGGGCCCTGCGCGTCCCAGGCGCCGAAGAAGTCGTACGTCATCACGTTGTACCAGTCGACGTACTGCGCGGCGCCCGCGTAGTCGGCGGCCTCGATCTTGCCGCCGGAGGAGCCGTCGGCCGTCACGGCCGCGGTGACCAGTGCGGAGGAGCCGAACTTGGCGCGCAGCGCGGCCATCACGTTCTTGAAGGCCGCCGCTCCGCTGGTGTCACAGGACAGACCGCAGGCGTTCGGGTACTCCCAGTCGATGTCGATGCCGTCGAAGACGTCGGCCCAGCGCGGGTCCTTGACCAGGTTGTAGCAGGACTGCGCGAAGGCGGTCGGGTTGGCCGCCGCCTGTCCGAAGCCGCCGGACCAGGTCCAGCCGCCGAAGGACCAGATGACCTTGATGTTCGGGTACTTGGCCTTCAGCTCGCGCAGCTGGTTGAAGTTGCCGCGCAGCGGCTGGTCCCAGGTGTCGGCCACGCCGCTCACCGACTGGTCGGCGGTGAACGCCTTGTCGTAGTCGGCGTAGGAGTCGCCGATGGCGCACTGGCCGTTCGTCACGTTGCCGAAGGCGTAGTTGATGTGCGTGATCTTCGAGGCGGAGCCGGACGTCACCAGGTTCTTGACGTTGTAGTTGCGGCCGTAGATGCCCCACTCGGTGAAGTAGCCGAGCTTGACCTTGTCGCCGGTGGGCGGGGGAGTGGTGCCGCCGCCGGTGGTGTGCACCTTGACCGCGCCGCTGACCGGGCCGGTCTGGTCGGCGGTGTCCCGGGCCTGCACGGTGTAGGAGTAGTCGGTGCCGGCGGTGAGGCCGCTGTCCGTGTACGACGTGGTCGTCACGGTGCCGACGACCTTGCCGTCGCGCAGCACGTCGTAGTTCTTGACGCCCTTGTCGTCGGTGGCCGCGCTCCAGCCGAGCTTCACCGAGGTGTCGGTGACGGAGGAGGCGGTCGGGGTGCCGGGGGCGGAGGGGGCCGCGTCGCCGGGGACCGTGGCGCCGTCGCAGCTGTCGCCGTTGAGCTTGCAGTTGGACGGGGAGCCCGATCCCGCGCCGTTGAAGCCGAAGGTGACGGAGGCTCCCGGGGCCAGGGTGCCGTTGTAGGACTTGTTCTTGGCGGTCCAGTGGGTGCCGGAGCTGGTGACGTCCGCGTCCCAGGCGGAGGTGACGGACGTACCGGAGGGGAAGTCCCACTCGACGGTCCAGGAACTGATGGAGCTGGTACCGGTGTTCTTGACGGTCCACTGCGCGCCGAAGCCGGTACCCCAGTCCTGGGTCTTGGCGTAGGTGGCGGTGGCCGAAGCGGAGTCCGCCGCGGCCTCGGCGGGTCGTGTGAGACCGACCAGGCCGGCCAGCGGGAGCAGCAGGGTCGCGAACCCCGCCGCGGCTCTGTGTCTGAAGCGCATGCTGCGCCTCCCTCGTGTGTGGGGCATTCATCGGGGATGTCAGGGGCATGACTGAGCCTTCACGCCCACGGTGCCGCGAGAATAGAAAGGTCTGGACCACAGGTCAATAGGTCTGGACCACTCGCCCCGTGTGCCCGCTAGATCCCCAACTCCTGCGCCAGCACGGCCGCTTGGACCCGGCTGCGCAGCTCCAGCTTGTTCAGCAGACGGCTGACGTGCGTCTTCACCGTGCCCTCCGCCATCTCCAGACGCTCCGCGATCCCGGCGTTGGACAGCCCCTCGCCGATGCACGACAGCACCTCGCGCTCGCGCCGGGTGAGACCGTCCAGCACGGCCGGATCGGCCGTCGGCCGGCGCACCGGCTTCGCGGCGAACTCGGCGATCAGCCGCCGGGTGACCGCCGGTGCCACGATCCCCTCCCCGCGCGCCACCGTCCGCACCGCCTGGAGCAGGTCCGTCGCCTCGGTGTTCTTCAGCAGAAAACCGGCCGCACCCGCCCGCAGCGCCCCGAACACGTACTCGTCGAGGTCGAAGGTGGTCAGCACCAGCACGTCCGCGGTCTGCTCGGCGACTATCTGCCGGGTCGCCGACACTCCGTCCAGGCGTGGCATCTGCACGTCCATCAGGACGAGATCCGGCCGCAGCTCCCGGGCCAGCTCCACGGCCTGCTTGCCGTCCGCCGCCTCCCCGGCCACCTCGATGTCGGGCGCGCTGCCCAGGATGAGCACCAGCCCGGCGCGGACGGCGGACTGGTCCTCGGCGACCAGGACCCGGATGGCGCGGTTCATGCGAGATCTCCTTCGGTGAGCGGAAGGGTGGCGCACACGGACCAGCGGCCTTCCTCGGGCCCCGCCGTGAAACTGCCGCCGAGCAGTGCGGCCCGCTCCCGCATCCCGGTCAGACCGGAGCCGGAGCCGGGCGCGCGTGGAGTGTCGCCGGCCCGATAGGGGCTGGTCACCCGCACGTGCAGGGCGCTGCCGTGCCTGCCGAGGCTGACGTGGACGCGCCCCGGCGCCGCGTGTTTCAGGGCATTGGTCAGTGACTCCTGCACGATCCGGTAGGCGGCCAGCTCGACCGGCGCGGGCACACTGTCGTGGCTGGTGTCGAGGGTGACGTCCAGGCCGTTGGCGCGGGCGCCGTCCACCAGGGTGCCGAGTCCGTCGAGGGTGGGGGACGCGGCGGGCTCGTGGTCGCCGGAGCTGTCCCGCAGGATGCCGATCAGCCGCCGCATCTCGGCCAGCCCCTCGACGCTGTTCTCCCGGATGACGGCCAGGGCGTCCTTCGAGGTCTTCGGGTCGTCGAGGGAGAGCGCGGCCGTGGAGTGGATGGCGATCGCGGAGAGATGGTTGGCGACCATGTCGTGCAACTCCCGTGCGAACCTGGACCGTTCGGCGGTGACCGCCTGGGTCCGGTCCAGCTCGGCGAGCAGCGCGGTCTGTTCGGCGTGCAGCCGGGCGGCCTCGGCCGCGTCGCGGTGGTTGCGCACCACCCAGCCGGTGGAGGCGGGCGCGAACGCGACCACGCCGACGCCCACCCCGATCAGCAGGCCCTGCGGGTCGCGCCAGAGGGCGGCGGGCACGACTCCGCCGAGGACCGTCAGCATGCCGGTGACCCAGGGGAGGCGACGGGCGGCGGCGGGGCTGCCGTACAGGACGGCCGCGTACATCAGGTCGGTGTACAGCACGATCGTGACGACGTTGCCCAGCGTCACCGTGTCAAGGACCAGTGCGGCGGTGCCGACCAACAGGCCGAGGCGGGGCCGGATGCGGCGCAGCGGCTCGCAGGCGGCGGTGACCGCGAGCGGCGCCAGCGGCGCCCAGGACGCGTGCCACAGCACGAGGCTGTCCGAGGCCACGCGCGGGTGGATGCCGAGCACCCACAGCAGCACCCCGCCGAGCAGCCCGCCCACGGCGATGCGCAGGTCGTCACGGTGCGGGCGGGGCAGTGCGAGGGACATGACCCCCATCCAACACGGCCCGCGGCCGCTTCGCCTGCTCCCCGGGAACGGTCCTGGACTGCAACTTTCGATTACGGCGACTTCGCCCGGGGCGACGATGACCCGGGCACCGGCCCAGGCGAGCCTGGAGGGGTGAGCGAAGGGAGTGAACCGTGATCGTCGGGTTGATCATCGCCTGTGAGGTGGCGTTCTGGGTCCTGCTGGCCGCGGGGCTGGCCTTCCGGTACGCGTTCCGGATGCCCCGCCTCGGCCTCGCCCTGCTGCTGTGCGAGCCGCTGCTGGAGGTCGTGTTGTTCACCGTGACCGCGATCGACCTCAAGAACGGCGCGGAACCCGACTGGCGGCACGGTCTGGCCGCCGTGTACATCGGCTTCACCGTCGGCCTCGGCCACTCCACGGTCAAGTGGGCCGACGCCCGGGTCGCCCACCGCTTCGCCGGCGGTCCGCCGCCCGCTCGGGCGCCGAAGTACGGCACGGCACGCGCCGTCCACGAGTGGAAGGTCGCGGGCCGCTGGATCCTGGCCGCGGTCGTCGCCATGGCTCTGCTGCAGGGCGCGGTCTGGTACGTCGGGGGCGACGGCGACACCGGCTCGCTGCGGACGTGGCAGCAGCGCATGCTGTGGCTGATCGGCATCAACGTGGTCGTCGCCGTCAGTTACACGCTGTTCCCGAAGCGGGAGCCCCGGGGCGGGGCCGGTGAAAAAGCGCTCGCGGGGACCGAGCGCGCTGAGCGATCATCCCGGCAATGACACGGACTGACACGCCTCCCGCCTGGGACGAGCGCACCCAGCTGACCACCTTCCTCGACTACGTCCGCGCCACCGCGCGCGCCAAGTGCGAGGAACTCTCCGACGAGGACGCCCGCAAGGCTCTCCTCCCCGGCTCGCCGCTGATGACCCTGAGCGGTCTGATCAGCCATCTGCGCTGGGTCGAGTACTACTGGTTCCGGGTCGTCTTCCTCGGCGAGGAGGACGAGGGACCCTGGACCGACGAGGACCCCGACCGCGAGATGCGCATCGCCGTCGACGTCCCGCTGTCCCGGCTGCTAGCCGAGTACGCCGAGCAGTCCGCGCGCCACAACGAACTGGTCGCGGCGCACGACCTGGACACCAAGGCGCAGCGGAAGCGGGACGACGGCAGCGCGCTCGACCTCCGCTGGATCCTGCTGCACCTCGTCGAGGAGACGGCCCGGCACAACGGCCATCTCGACATCCTGCGCGAGATGGCCGACGGTCGCACCGGCGTCTAGCCGGAACCGGGCGCAGAAGGGCTCAGCGCTCCCCGCCCGGCACCCAGAGGACGTCCCCGGTCTCCTTGTTGGCGGTCCTCGCCAGGATGAACAGCAGGTCGGAGAGGCGGTTGAGGTAGGTCGCGGTGAGCGGGTTCATGTGCTCACCGTGCACCTCCAGGGCCGCCCAGGTGGAGCGCTCGGCCCGGCGGACCACCGTGCAGGCCTGGTGCAGCAGGGCCGCGCCGGGTGTACCGCCGGGGAGGATGAAGGAGCGCAACTTCTCCAGCCGCTCGTTGAAGCGGTCGCAGTCCGCCTCCAGCCTGTCGACGTAGAACTGCTCGACCCTCAGCGGCGGGAACTCCGGGTTCTCCACGACCGGCGTCGACAGGTCCGCGCCCACGTCGAACAGGTCGTTCTGGACGCGGGTGAGGACCGTGACGACCTCGTCGTCCAGCCCGCCCAGCGCGATCGCGGTGCCGATCACCGCGTTGGCCTCGTTGGCGTCGGCGTAGGCCGAGATCCTGAGGTCGGTCTTGGCGACCCGGCTCATGTCGCCGAGGGCGGTGGTGCCCTGGTCGCCGGTCCTGGTGTAGATGCGCGTCAGATTGACCATGTGGCCAGCGTAGTTACGCTCCGGCCGTCCGGAACACACGTGTGCCCACCGTCACGGCCAGCACGGCGAAGCCCACGGCCACGAGCGAGCCGTAGAGCATGTGTGCACTCGTGTACCGGCCGACGTACGCGTCGCGCACCGCGTCCACCAGGTAGCGGAACGGGACGAAGTGCGAGAGCACGTCCAGCCAGGCGGGGGCGAGCGTCATCGGCAGCATCAGCCCGGACAGCAGCATCGACGGCATCGACACCGCGTTGATCAGCGGACCGAACTCCTGCGGGGTGCGGACCTTCATCGCCATCGCGTACGACAGCGAGGCCAGCGAGAGCGTGAGCAGGGCGACGAACGCGAACCCGATCAGGACGCCCGGCAGGGGCGCGCGCAGGCCCATCGCCACCGCGGCGAGCACCAGCAGCACCGCCTGGAAGACGAAGACGGTGGCGTCCCGCAGCACCCGGCCGAGGAGCAGCGCGAGGCGGCTGACAGGGGTGACGCGCATCCGTTCCACCACCCCCTGGGCGTTCTCCATGATCACCGTGAACCCCGCGAACAGCGCCCCGAACAAGCCGAGTTGGAGCAGCAGTCCGGGCACCAGAACCTGCCAGGAGCTGCCCTCCTCGCCCAGTGGCAGGCCGGTGAGCAGGGGGCCGAAGAAGAGGAGATACAGCAGCGGGGTCAGCACGCCGAAGAGCAGGGCGAAGCGGGAGCGCAGGGACTGGCGGAGATAGCGGCCGTAGACGAGGGCCGTGTCGTGCACAAGCATGTGGGCGGGTCCTAACGGGCGAGCCTGTCGGGCGGCCTTGCCGGGCGGTCCTACACGGCGACGGGGGCGGCGTCGGCCGGGGCGGGGCCGCGGCCGGTGATGGCGAGGAACGTGTCCTGGAGGGTGGCGTCGACCGAGCCGCCGTGCGCCAGCTTGAGCGCGCCCGGCGTGCCCTCGGCCGCGACCACGCCGTGGTCGACGATCACGAGCCGGTCGGCGAGGGCGTCGGCCTCGTCCAGGTAGTGGGTGGTCAGGAAGACGGTCGTGCCGTGCGCGTCGCGCAGCCGGCGGACCAGGTCCCACAGGTCGGCGCGGCTGCCCGGGTCGAGGCCGGTCGTCGGCTCGTCCAGGAAGAGCACCTTCGGCCGGTGGGTGAGCGCCATCGCGATGTCCAGGCGGCGGCGCTGGCCGCCGGAGAGCGCGGCCGTTTTCCGGTCGAGCAGCCCGGTGAGGTCCAGGTCCCGGGCGAGTTCCGTGGCCCGGTCGACCGCCTCGGCCTTCGCCAGGCGGTACATCCGGCCCTGGGTGACCAGCTCCTCCCGGACCGTGATCTGCGGGTCCACCCCGCCGGACTGGGCGACGTAGCCGCAGGCCCGGCGCACTCCGGCCGGGTCGGCGGCCAGGTCGTGGCCGGCGACGGTGGCCGCGCCTCCGGTGGGTTTCAGCAACGTGGTGAGCATCCGAAGGGTGGTCGTCTTGCCGGCGCCGTTGGGTCCGAGGAAGCCGAGGATCTCGCCCTCGCGGACGGTGAGGTCGATGCACCGTACGGCCTCCACGGGGCCGGATTTCGTCAGGAAGGTGCGGGCCAGTCCGGCCGCGCTGATGACTGCTGCCATGCCCCCAGAAAAACAGAGACATTGAAATTTTGCAATGACCCCAAGTTTTCAGCAGACCCAGCGAAGCTAGGATGCGGGCATGGCTGAGGGGCTCAGGGAGCGGAAGAAACGGCAGACCAGGCAGTACATCTCGGACGTCGCCACGGGTCTGTTCCTCGAGCGCGGCTTCGATGCCGTGACGGTCGCGGAGATCGCCGAGGCGGCGAACGTCTCCGTCAACACCGTCTACAACTACTTCCCGGCGAAGGAGGATCTCTTCTTCGACCGCTCCGCCGGTATGGTCGACCGGCTCGCCCGCTGGGTGCGGGGCCGCCCCGCCGGAGAGTCCGCGGTCGGCGCGGTCCTGCGCGAGCTGCGCGAGGAGGTCGAGGCGGTCTCCCCCCGGGTCGGCCTGATCCCCGGGTACGCGAGCTTCATGAAGGTCGTCGAGGAGACCCCCGCGCTGCGTTCCCGGCTGTGGGCCATCGCCCAGGAGGTGCAGGCCAACCTGGAGCAGGCCCTGCGCGAGGAGACCGGTGCGGCGGACGGTGACGACCTGCCGACCCTGATGGCCGGTCAGATCGGCTGGGCGCACAGTGCGGTCATGGCGGTCATCTCACGCGAGATGGTCAAGGGGCGCGAACCGCGCGAAGTATCACGAGAGGTGCTCGACCTCCTCGATGACATCGAGGACCTGTTGAGCGAAAAGGTCCTCAACTACGCCGTCCGAGACGCGCCCTGACCCCTGCCGGTGTGATGTCCGTCAATTGAGACGTGACGCGCGTTACTTACCGGTCACACAGCGGCTCCGGAGCGCTATGGTCCGCCGAAGAGGCAGACGTCAACAGCGTTCAGGGAGTCGGAGTGGCAGGGAAGCTCGCCGTCATCGGGGCCGGTCTCATGGGATCCGGTATCGCCCAGGTCGCCGCACAGGCGGGCTGGGACGTCGTCCTGCGCGACGTCACCGACGAGGCGCTCAAGCGGGGCACCGACGGCATCAAGGCCTCGTACGACAAGTTCGTCGGCAAGGGCAAGCTGGAGGCGCGCGACGCCGAGGCCGCCCTCGGCCGCATCACCACGACCACCGACCTGGACGCCGCCGCCGACGCCGACATCGTCGTCGAGGCCGTCTTCGAGAAGCTCGAGGTCAAGCACGAGATCTTCCGCACGCTCGACAAGCTCGTGCGCGAGGACACCGTGCTCGCCTCCAACACCTCCGCCATCCCGATCACCAAGATCGCGGCGGCCACCGAGCACCCCGAGCGGGTCGTCGGTGTGCACTTCTTCTCGCCGGTGCCGATGATGCAGCTCGTCGAGCTGGTCCGCGGCTACAAGACCAGCGACGAAACCCTGGCCACCGCACGGCGGTTCGCCGAGTCGGTCGGCAAGACCTGCATCGTCGTCAACCGGGACGTGGCCGGCTTCGTCACGACCCGTCTCATCTCGGCCCTGGTGGTCGAGGCGACCAAGCTGTACGAGTCCGGCGTCGCCACGGCCGAGGACATCGACCTCGCCTGCAAGCTGGGCTTCGGCCACGCCATGGGCCCGCTGGCCACCGCGGACCTGACCGGCGTGGACATCCTGCTGCACGCCACCGGCAACATCTACACCGAGTGCCAGGACGAGAAGTTCGCCCCGCCGGAGCTGATGCGCCGGATGGTGGATGCCGGTGACATCGGGCGCAAGAGCGGGCAGGGCTTCTACAAGTACTGATCCGCATCCGACCGGAGAAGCGCCCCGGGAGTTTCACTCCAGGGGGTGAATTCGGTATCGGTTCGCTTACAAACAGCAACCGTACTGCCGCAAAGGCAGTCAGAGGTTGCACAGCACCGTCATGGAGTACGCCACCGCATTCAACGGGGAGCGCATATGTACATCAGGGGCGACCACGCCGAGCTGGTCGTCGGGGGCCGCCTCGACGTCCGCAGCGCGGCGGACGCCCGTACGGCCCTGCACTCGGCGGTCGACGACGGAGTCGGCGACCTGGTGCTCGACCTGTCCGAGCTGGACTCCTGGGACGCCACCGGACTCGGGGTGATCATGGGAGCCCACCGACGGGCCGGCCGCTGCGGTCGCCGCCTGGTGCTGCGCGGCGTCCCGCCGCAGATGCAGCGCCTCCTGGTGGCCACGCGGCTGCACCGCATCCTCGCCATCGAGGGCGGCATCGGGGCGGAGTCGGCACCCCGGGTGTGACGCGTAGCCCGGGTGTGCACCGGGCGACGGGTGAGACCCGGACGCAGCTGCCGAACCGCACGTCGGGGGCAATCCTCACCGGACTGTGATGTCTCGGACCGCGCGGCACCCCGCCCTGTCGTAGATACTGTGCAAAGGTTTAGGGTTCGGTCGCCCGCAGCCTCGCAACCCTCGAGCGGGCCCGGACCAGAAGCGACAGCGCGGTGTGCAGCAGGCCGGGAGGGGCCGGTAATCAAGGGCACACGACGCTTTTGGGGGGTTTGAACCCATGGACCCGATCACTCCGGGACCCGAGGAGCACGGCCAGGCTCCGGGCCGCCGTCCGCCCCGGGAATCCCTCAACTCCGACTTCGGCCAGGGCACACCCGGGCCGGCCCGCACGGCGCGACTCGTCTCCGGCGGCTTCCTGCTGACCGTCAACCCCGTCGACGGCAGCGAGATAGAGCCCTGCCCGCCACTCGAACGGCCGGACCGGCCCCGCAAGCGCACCTCGGCCGAGCGCACCGAGACCGAGCGCGCCGCCCGGCCACCGGTGCCGCCCGGCCCGGCGCAGCCCGCGCTCTCCCTCCTGGAACGCCAGGACGAGCGCGAGCGCCTGGTCCGGCTGCTCGCCCGCGGCCGTTCCGTCCGCCTCACCGGCCCCGGCGGCTCCGGCCGCACCGCCCTGCTCGACCTCGTCGCCGAGGACTGCTTCGACCTCGCCCCCGACGGCGTGGTCCGGCTCACCGGCTTCCGCCGCACGGCCGCCGATCTTCTCCACGACCTCTTCCACGCCGTCTACGACGCCCCCCGGTACCGGCCCGAACGGGACCAGCTGCTCGAACTGGTCGCCGAGATCGGTGCGGTCGTGGTCGTGGACGACCTGGAGCTCGGCGGCGCCGCCCTGGACGAACTGCTCGCCGCCACCCCCGAGTGCGCCTTTCTGCTCGGCGCCACTCCGCACGTGCCCGCGCCGTCCGCCGATGCCGATGTCGAGGAGGTCTTCCTCACCGGCCTGGACCGCGCCTCCGGCGTGGAGATCCTGGAGCGGGCCGTCGGCCGTGTCCTCACCGAGGACGAGGCCAACTGGGCCGGCGACCTGTGGTTCGAGTCCGAGGGACTGCCCCTGCGGTTCGTGCAGGCCGGCGCCCTGCTCCGGCAGCGCGACAGCCTGCGGGCCAGCACCGGGGCCGTCGACGCGTACGGCGTCTTCGAGGACGTACGACCGCCCGTCGAGGAGCCCCTGGACGCGGCGGAGACGGAGGACGTCCCGCTGCCCTCCCTCGGCGAGGCGGCCGCGCCCGCCCCGCTGCTGGCCTCCCGGCTCAGCGCCTCCGCCCGCACGGCCCTCCGCTTCGCGGTCGCCCTCGGCGGCGAGGTGCCGCACCAGGCGCATCTGCCCGCGCTGGTCGGCGACACCCACGCGGATGCCGCGCTCGGCGAACTCGCCGGCTGCGGACTGATCTCCCCGGTCGGCTCCCGCTACCGCCTCGCGGCCGGCGTACAGACCCAGCTGGAGGCCGCCGGGTACGCCGCCGACGCCCCCGCCCGGGCCCTCACCGCCGCCGAGCACTACACCTGGTGGACCGGACACCCCTCGGTCGCCCCCGAGCGCGTGTGCGCCGAGGCCGACGCGGTCCTCGCCGCACTCGCGATGGCGGTGCCGGACACGGCACACCCTGCCGGGGGCGAGGACAGCTGTGCGGTACGGCTCGCGCGCACGGCCGCGCCCGCCTTCGCCGCCGGACTGCACTGGAGCGCCTGGGAGCGGGCGCTGCGCTCCGGCGCTGAGGCCTCCCGGCTCTCCGGCGAGGTCTCCGAACAGGCCTACTTCCATCACGAGTTGGGCATCCTCGCACTCTGCGGCGGGCAGCTCGACCGGGCCCGTGCCGAGCTGGAGACGTCCGGCGGCCTGCGCGGGGCGCTCGCCGACAAGCGGGGTACGGTCGCCGGGCGCCGCGCCCTGGCGCTGGTCGCCGACCTCACGGGAGACGCGGCCGCACCGATGGTGGGCGAGGAGGTACCCGACGCCCGCCACGAGGAGTCGGCGCTCCCTCCCGGCGCGCTGCCGACTCCCTTCCCGCCGCTGTACACGCCAGCCGACGACACTCTGGTCACCCGTCAGGCCCCGGCCCGCACGTCCCTGAGCGGCATCCGCCGCCTGGCCCGCCGCAACATGGTCGCGGCCGGCTCCGGGGCCCTGCTCGCCGCGGTTCTCGGCACGGTCGTCACCCTCGGGATGACGTCCGACCAGAACGCGGGCAAGAACCCGGCCGGCAAGGTCGACGTCCCGTCCGCGAGCCAGGGCACGGACGACGGCGGCCTGGGCGCGGACCCGAAGCAGAACGACGACGTGGGCGGCAGCACCGCAAGGCCCACCAGCAGCCCGACGAACCCCGGCCCCGACGGCACCTACGGCACGTCGGACGATCCGACGTCGCCGTCGGCCACCGTCCGGCCCTCCGAGAGCGTCAAGCCGTCCGGTGGCAAGACCTCGGGCTCACCTTCCAAGTCGCCCAAGCCGTCGGGGTCGTCCAGCTCGCCGGGTGGCGGCTCGACCGGCGGAAGCACCGGTGGCTCCACGGGCGGGTCCACCGGCGGCACGACGGGTGGGCCGACGGGCGGCACGACCACGGGAGGCGGCACCAACGGCGGGACCACCGGCGGCACCACGGGAGGCACGAACGGCGGGACCACCGGCGGCACCGACGGCGGAACCACGGGCGGCACGACCACGGGAGGCGGAACCACGGGAGGCGGAACCACCGGCGGCAACGACGGCGGAACCACCGGGGGGACCAGTGCCGGCACGACCGGGGGTACGACGGCAGGTTCGTCGTCGCCCGCCTCCAGCAACTCGGCGAGCGCACCGCAGAGCACGGGCGTCGGGACGCCGAGCGGCACCGGTGCGGTGATCTAGCGGATCGGCGCGAACACCTCTGCGCGCCGGCTTCGCCCGACCATGACGGTGTGGGCCGACGGTGCCGGTTGCTGTGGGACCGGCGGTGCCCCACGGGCCCGGGCCGGCTCGGCACCGCCGGTCACCGCCGTACCGGCGGAGCGCCGTCGCGGCGGGAACTGGGGTGCCGGCTCGATGAGGAGGGCCGCAGGCCTGGTGCCCGGTGCAGGTGCGATGCCGGGTGCAGGCCCGACGCCGGCGCAGGTGCGACGCACGCAGGTCGATATCGGTCGCAGGTGCGCTGCGTGCAGGCCCCGATGCCGGATGCAGGTGTGATGCCGGGCGCAGGTTCGATGTCGGATGCAGGTGTCTGCCGGGTGCAGCCCCTGCGCCGGACGCCGGTGCACTGCACGCAGGACCGATGCCGGATGCAGGTTTGCTGCCTGCAGGCCCCGATGCCGGATGCAGGTGCGATGCCGGGCGCAGGTTCGATGTCGGACGCGGGCCCGGCGTGGCGGAGTGTTCGGGTCAGAACAGCCGGAGCTTGTCGTCCTCGATGCCGCGCAGGGCGTCGTAGTCCAGGATCTGGCAGTTGATGCCGCGGTCCGTTGCGAGGACCCGGGCCTGCGGCTTGATCTCCTGGGCGGCGAAGACGCCGCGGACCGGGGCGAGATGCGGGTCGCGGTTGAGCAGTTCGAGATAGCGGGTGAGCTGCTCCACGCCGTCGATCTCGCCGCGTCGCTTGATCTCGATGGCGACGGTCTGGCCCTCGGCGTCCCGGCACAGGATGTCCACCGGGCCGATCGCCGTCATGTACTCGCGGCGGATGAGCGTGTAGCCCTCGCCGAGTGTCTCGATGCGGTCGGCGAGCAGTTCCTGGAGGTGTGCTTCCACGCCGTCCTTGATCAGACCCGGATCCACGCCGAGTTCGTGCGAGGAGTCATGGAGGATCTCCTCCATGGTGATGATCAGTTTCTCGCCTGCCTTGTTGACGACGGTCCACACACCCTCCTCGTCGCCCGTTCCCTCCTTCAACGTGCAGGGCGGCGACATCCAGTTGAGGGGCTTGTAGGCCCGGTCGTCCGCGTGGATGGAGACGCTGCCGTCCGCCTTGACCAGGATCAGTCGAGGCGCCGAGGGCAGGTGGGCGGTGAGCCGGCCGGCGTAGTCGACCGAGCAGCGGGCAATGACGAGACGCATGGTCGGCAACGCTACTCGACACCCACGGGTGGGCGCGATTCGCCCTCGTCCCGACCGTCCCCGCCGACCACCGCTGTCCGTCGGGCCACCCCATTTATCCCTGGAAACTCTTGTTCATCCCTGGCCGATTGTGCGCCTAAAGGGACCGTTCCATATACGTATTCTGCTGGTGCGGTCACCGACGGTTGCCTACCGTAGGGAACGGGAGGTCGCGATGTGTGTACGGAGCGTGTTCGGTATCGCGAACTCCGCCATCTGTCCGGCAACCCCTGCTCAACGGGGGTGCGAGAGGAGAACCCATGTCGCTCGACGTCTCACCGGCCCTACTCGAACAGGCCGAGCGAGGCGAGGTCGACGAAGCAGCATTCGTCGACTGCGTCCGGACCTCCCTGCCCTATGCGTGGGAGATGATCAGCTCCCTGGTGGCCCAGCTGAAGGTTGACGGCGGCCCCTTCGCCGACAACCAGACGCCCCCGCCGGACGAGCAGGCACGCGGTCAGCTGCTGCGTGCGCTCGCGAGTGACGCCATCCGCGGCGCGCTGCAGCGGCACTTCGGTGTGCGGCTGGCCTTCCAGAACTGCCACCGGGTGGCGGTCTTCCCGCTGGACGCCTCGGTGGACGAGACGCTCGCCCGCTTCACCTCGGTGCGCAACCAGCTGCTGAACCAGTCGCCGGAGCTTCGGGACTGCTGACCGCGGCACGCGTGCTGCCCGGGCAGCGAGCCGCTTGCTTGCCGCTCCACCCGCGGGAGGTGCATTCAGTACTGGGGCGGCAAGCCCCCCATGCGGAAAGGGAGTCGGCGGCCCGTCAGCGCAGCTGGGGCAGCACCTCGGCACCCAGGCGCCGCAGGTTCTCCTCCGTCGCCGCGAGGTCGCCCGAGCCCTCGACGAGCAGGGCGAAGCGGGAGATCCCGGTGCGCTCCGACGTGGCCGCGAGCCGGTCGGCGGCGAGCCGTGGCGTGCCCACCGGGTGCAGCCCGCAGAGCAGTTCGGTGTAGGCGAGCGGATCGCGCATCGCGCGGCTGCGGCCGTCGACGGTCACATGGGCGTCCAGGCCCTGCTTGAGCCAGCCCGGCATCGCCTTCAGCAGTGTCTCCGCCGCGTCGGTGCGCCGGTCCGCGATCTGGCAGACCCCGGCGGAGACATGGGCCGCGCCGGCGATCTCCTCGGGCGGGCGGCCCGCGGCCCGCGCGAACTGCCGCCAGAGGGCGACCATCTCGGCCTTTTCCTCGTCCCCGACGTGCATGCCGAGCAGCATCGGCAGACCGCGCTCGGCGGCCAGCCGCACGCTCCCCGGCGAGGTGCAGGCGACCACGACCTCCGGACCCGGGGTCTCCGTCAGCCCCTCCGAGGGGCGGGGCACGACGGGTACCTCACGGAAGGAGAACCGTTCACCCGAGGCCGAGACGGACGGTTCGCGCAGCCAGCGCACCAGCAGATCGAGTGATTCCGGGAACCCGTGCTCGTACGCGCCGACACCCGCGCCGAACACCTCGAGGTCCACCCACGGTCCGCCGCGCCCGACGCCCAGCGTGAACCGCCCGCCGCTCGTCAGGTGCAGCAGCGCGGCCTGCTCGCCGAGGGCGACCGGGTGCGCGGTGGGCAGTACGCTGACCGCCGTGCCGACGTGGATACGCCGGGTGCGGCCGAGCAGTAAGGCGGCCAGGGTGACCGCGGACGGGCATGTGCCGTACGGCACGAAGTGGTGCTCGGCCAGCCACACCGCGTCCAGTCCGGCCTCCTCGGAGACCTCGGCCGAGCGGACCGCCCGGTACAGGGCTTCACCGGGGCCCTGGCCCGGGAACTGGGCCGCCAGCAAAAAACTTCCTACGTGCATCGCATTCCTGCTTCCTTGGCTCCGACCCGGAGCTCCCCCACCCGCATAACCGTCTGACACGTGCCGAGGACACGGCCTGGCGGGGAGATTTGCGGATTGTCTGCAGAATGGGCCGCCCCGAGGGGGGACTTGTGAGGATCGGTGCGCCCCGTGTACCCCTGCGAGTGCCGCGTAGGCTGGACGGGAACCGTGCTCCCTGTATAGCCCCGAGAGGTGTCCCGTGTCCCCGCGTCGCAACCGACCGAAGGCAGCCGGATCGTCCGGGCACAGTGCCGAGGACGACTCGGCCGGCCGGTACGGCGGCTGGCAGTCCTCGGAGAGCTGGCAGGGCGAGGAGTGGAACGTGCGCCATGTCGCCGGGGCGAGCGCCGAGGGCAAGACCTACCGCTGCCCCGGGTGCGACCAGCTGATCCCCTCCGCCGTTCCGCACGTGGTGGCCTGGCCGGAGCACGCGGGCGTCGACGACCGCCGCCACTGGCACAAGGCCTGCTGGAACGCGAAGGACCGCCGCACCACCCGGGTGCAGCGGTCCCGTAACGCGCCGAGGTTCTGAGCTACACGTCCCGGTTCTGCAGCAGCGCGTAGGCGCCGGCGTACGCGGCCGCCGTCACGCCCAGGATGATCCACAGCGGGTCCCAGCCCGACGGGCCGGAGTGGCTCAGGGTGTTGTCGTAGAAGACGCCCATCTGGCTCGGGATCGAGTACTCGAGCAGTGCCTTCTGCACCGACTGGAGCGACGAGGCGTTCATGAACAGCGCGATCACCAGCGGCGCGAGCACCGCGCCGATCATGATCGTGATGGCGCCCGCCGAGTGCCGGATGACCGAGCCGATCAGCAGCGAGACCAGCCCGAGCAGAGCGATGTAGAGGCTGATGCCGAACGTGGCCTTCAGCCACTCCCCGGTGGACGGGCTGCTCGCGCCGTGGCCCTTCAGCATGGACGTCTGCACCATCGCCACGAACGACACGGTGGCCAGCGTCACCACGAAGGCGAGGACGAAGAACACGATCGACTTGGCGGCCAGCACCCGGCCCCGGCTGGGGCAGGCGGTCATGGTCGTACGGATCATGCCCGTGCCGTACTCGGACGCCGTGGTCAGCACGCCGAGCGTGATGATGCACATGATGCCGATCAGCACGCCGAAGAAGCCGAGGCTCAGCACGGTCTGGCCGGACAGGTCGGAGCTGGAGCCGCGGACCGCGACACCGGTCAGCAGGCCGATGCCGACCACGAGCAGGATGAAGACACCGAGCGTCCACATCGTCGAACGGACCGACTTGATCTTGGTCCACTCGGAGGCCAGCGCGTGCCCGAGGTGGGTACGCACGACCGGGATCGGCGAGCTGTAGCCGGGGTGGGGACCACCGGGCGCCGCCTGCCACTCAGCGGGGGAGGCTGAAGGTGCCTGCGGCATCGGGGGCTGCTGGGTGCTCATCGGGCGTCCTCGGGCTTGGTCGTGTCTACGGCGGGGGCCGCGGGAGCGGGCTGGGACGGCGGGGCTGCGGGAGCCGGAGGAGCGGCGACCGGGGCAGCGGCTGCCGGAGCCTGCCCCTGAGGGGCCTGAGGGGCTTGCGTGGGGGGTGCGGCGTACGGGTTGGGGGCTCCTGCGCCGGGAGCGCCGTACGCGCCCGCGGGAGCACCGCCGTACGGTCCCGAGGGCGGCGTCGGCATCGTGAACGGCTGGCCCTGCTGGGGCGGCGGCGGGGCGTACCAGCCCGGCTGGCCCTGACCGGGGACCGGCATGGGCGGCTGGGCGCCCGGCGGAAGGGGCTGCTGGAGGCCCGCCTTCTGGTCGATGGTCGAGCGGTAGTCGACGGCGCCCTGCGTCATGCGCATGTACGCCTCCTCCAGCGAGGCCTGGTGCGGCGACAGCTCCCACAGCCGTACGTCCGCCTCGTGCGCGAGGTCGCTGATGCGGGGAAGCGGCAGCCCGGTCACGCGCAGCGCGCCGTCCTGCTCGGGCAGCACATGGCCGCCGGCCTCGGTGAGCGCGGAGGTCAGCTTCTCGCGCAGCTGGGGCTCGGTGTCGGGGGTGCGCACGCGAGCGAAGTCGGCGGAGTTGGCCGAAATGAAGTCCTTGATGCTCATGTCGGCGAGCAGCTGACCGCGCCCGATCACGATGAGGTGGTCGGCGGTCAGCGCCATCTCGCTCATCAGGTGAGAGGAGACGAAGACCGTACGGCCCTCGGCCGCCAAGGCCTTCATCAGGTTGCGGACCCACAGGATGCCCTCGGGGTCGAGGCCGTTGACCGGCTCGTCGAAGAGCAGCACCTGGGGGTCGCCGAGCAGCGCGGCGGCGATGCCGAGGCGCTGGCCCATGCCGAGGGAGAAGCCCTTGGAGCGCTTCTTCGCCACTTCCTGCAGACCGACGACCCCGAGTACCTCGTCGACCCGCCGGGCCGGGATGCCCGACAGCTGGGCGAGGCTCAGCAGGTGGTTGCGGGCGGCGCGGCCGCCGTGCACCGCCTTGGCGTCGAGCAGCGCACCGACCTGGCGGGGAGCGTTGGGGAGCTTGCGGTACGGGTAGCCGCCGATGGTCACCGCGCCGGACGTCGGGTTGTCCAGCCCGAGGATCATCCGCATCGTCGTCGACTTGCCCGAGCCGTTGGGCCCGAGGAAGCCGGTCACGGCTCCCGGTCGCACCTGGAAGGAAAGGTTGTACACGGCGGTCTTGTCGCCGTAGCGCTTTGTCAGGCCTACAGCCTCGATCATGCTCCGCACCCATCGAAAGGTTCAGGACAGCGGGGCACACGCCCCCGTAAGGGTTAGGAGGATATCCGGGCGCTGACGGTTCCGCCCAAAAGAAAGTAAAGCCAGAGCATCACGAAGCGTGGACGGACATCTACTGGGCGTCCCGGTGCTTGAGCAGGACGTAACCGCCTGCCACCGCCGCGATCACCCACAGGGCCATGATCCCGAGCCCGCCCCAGGGGCCGTAGGGCGTGTCGTCGCCGATCCTCGGCACCACCTGCATGATGCGGCTGCCGGCCTGGTCGGGCAGGAACCGGCCGAGCTTCTTCGTCGCGTCCACGTTGCCGAGGATGTTGGAGATCAGGAAGAAGAACGGCATCAGGATGCCGAGCGAGAGCATCGGCGAGCGCAGCATCGCGGCGACGCCCATGGAGAACATCGCGATCAGGGTCATGTACAGTCCGCCGCCGAGCACCGCGCGCAGCACCCCGGTTTCGCCGATCCCGGTGCCGAGCGGACCGAGCATCGCCTGGCCGAGGAAGAACGCGGCGAAGCTGGTGACCATGCCGACGACCAGCGCGAGCGCGGCGGCCACGGCGATCTTGCTGAACAGGAAGGTGCCGCGCTGGGGTACGGCGGCGAGCGAGACACGGATCATGCCGGTGCTGTACTCGTTCGACACGACGAGCACCCCGAACACGATCATGGCGAGCTGGCCGAGGGTCATGCCCGCGAAGCTGATCACGGTGGGGTCGAAGGAGATCCGCTCGCGCAGCGGCATGTTCTCGTACTGGCTCCTCGACAGCGCGGAGATGAGCATGCCGAGGGCGACCGTGACCACCACGGCCAGCGACAGCGTCCACACCGTCGACGCGACGGACCGGATCTTGGTCCATTCGGACCGGATGACCTGCACGGCCGCCATGGGTCAGGCCCCTTTCCAGCCGGCGCCCCAGTCCTGCGGCACGGGAGTGGGTCCGGCGTGCGCGTGGTACTCCACCGACTCCGCCGTCAACTGCATGAACGCCTCCTCCAGCGAGGCCTGCTGGGGGCTCAGCTCGTGCAGCACGATGCCGTGCTGTGTGGCCAGCTCCCCGATCCGCTCGGCCTTGCCGCCCTCCACCTCCAGCGTGCCGCCGCCCGCCTCGACGACGGTGATCCCGGCCTCGTGCAGCACGTCCGTGAGCCGCTCGCGCTGCGGCGAACGGATCCGTACGTAACTGCGCGAGTGCTGCCGGATGAAGCCGGCCATGGAGGTGTCGGCCAGCAGCCGTCCCTGGCCGATGACCACCAGGTGGTCGGCGGTCAGCGCCATCTCGCTCATCAGATGACTCGACACGAACACCGTCCGGCCCTGTGCGGCCAGCGACTTCATCAGGTTCCGGATCCAGTGGATGCCCTCGGGGTCGAGGCCGTTGACCGGCTCGTCGAACATGAGGATCCGCGGATCGCCGAGCAGCGCGGCCGCGATGCCGAGCCGCTGGCCCATGCCGTACGAGAACCCCTTGGCCTTCTTCTTCGCCACGGCGGTGAGCCCGACGGCGTCCAGCACCTCGGCCACCCGCCGGTCCGGGATCCCGTTGCTCTGCGCGAGGCAGAGCAGATGGTTGTAGGCGGTGCGCCCGCCGTGCACGGCCTTCGCGTCCAGCAGGGCACCGATGTACGTGAGCGGATCCCTCAGCCGGTCGTAGTGCCTGCCGTCGATCCGGACGTCCCCGGAGGTGGGCCGGTCGAGCCCGAGGATCATGCGCATGGTCGTGGACTTCCCGGCACCGTTGGGCCCGAGGAACCCGGTCACGATGCCTGGCCGCACGGCGAAGGTGAGGTTGTCGACCGCAAGTTTCTCGCCGTACCGCTTGGACAGCCCCTCCAGCTCGATCATGCGGCCACGCTAAGACCGCGGTTCGGGGGCTGCCACTTGAGCGGGCACCCGGCTCGCCTCCTGCTGCCGGGCGGGGAGCAGGAGCGCGACGCCGGCCGCGAGGAACGTGAAGAGGGCCGTCCACAGGAAGGTGCGGTCGAAGGCCGCAGCGAGCCGCTGACCCCGGCCGCGCTGGTGGAGATCGTCGACGAGGTGTTCCTGCCGCTGGTACACCACAGGCCCGTACCTTCGGGGGAGACGGTACGGGCCTGTGAACGTGCTACGGACTAGCGGGACTGCTGAGCGGGAACCCCACGGGAGATCGGCTCGTCCTCGGCCGGCGAACCGGCGGCGGCCACCGCGGCGCCCGTGAGCGTCGCGAGCATCTCGCGGACGTTCGTCAGCTGGGCGTTGATGCTGTCGCGGCGGTTGGTGAGCGCCGCCAGCTCGCGCTCGGATTCCGAGCGGATGCGGTCGGCCTTGGCATTGGCGTCGGCCACGATGTCCTCGGCCTGGCGCTGGGCCGTCTCCACCGTCTGGCGGGCGCGGCGCTCGGCGTCCGTGCGCAGCTTCTCCGCCTCCAGGCGCAGCTGCTCGGCGCGGTGCTCGATCTCCGCGAGGCGCTTCTCGGCCTTCTGCTGACGCGAGGCCAGGTCGCGCTCGGACTGCTCGCGACGCTTGGCCAGGTTCGTCTCGAAGTCGGCGGCGGCCTGCGCGGCCTTGGCGCGCGTCTCCTCGAAGAGGGCGTCCGCCTCCTCGCGCTTGGACTGCGCGTCCTTCTGGGCCTCGGACCGCAGCTGCGAGGCGTCACTCTTGGCCTTCTCGACGATCCGGACGCCCTCGTCCTCGGCCTTCGCCTTGCGCTCTGCAGCGAACGATTCTGCGTCGTTGCGGACCTGCTGCGCCGCGGACTCGGCGAGCTCGCGGTGCTGCTCGGCCGCGCGCCGGGCCTCCTCGCGCAGATCCTTGGCCTCTTCCTCGGCGAGGCGCAGGATCTTCTCGACACGCGCACCGAGACCGGCGTACGACGGCTCGGCGTCGGTCACCTGGGCCTGGGCGTTCTGCGTCTCGAGGTGGAGCTCTTCGATGCGCTTTTCCAGAGCGGTGATGCGGGCGAGAGCGCTGTCACGGTCGGAGACGAGCTTGGAGATCCGTTCGTCCACCTGAGCGCGGTCGTACCCACGCCGCACAAGCTCGAAGCCGTAGGGGGAAGTGTCGCTCATGGGGTTCCTGTCGAAAGAGACCGGTGAGGTGATAGGGGGAATCCTAGGGGCCGAAGCGGTGTGTCATCGAGCGGATACGTGTTTGATCTGGAGAATGACACCTCTTTTGGGTGGCTGACCGCCGGACGGCTTGCCAAATAGTGGGTCAAAGCTCCCCAGGAGACACGGAATCGGCCATCTTTCGCTAGCCGTCCGAGGACTTGCCACCCGATCGGGGGGCGCCGACCGTGGCGCTCGCCTTGACTCCGCCGTCCTTGCCGGACGACGGGGCCTCGAAGGACTCCAACGCCTCCAGGACGTCCTGGACACGGGAGATCTCGGCGTTGATGTCCTCGCGCCGGCGCACCAGGATCTCCAGTTCGCGCTTGCCCTCCTCGACCGTGCGCCGGGCCTCGCGGATCGCCTCGGCCTTGAGCTCCTGGGCCTCCTTGATCAGCGTGGCCTTCTTCTGCTCGGCCTCCTTGAGCAGCCCCTCCGCCTTCTTGACGGCGGCGATACGGACCTTGCCCGCCTCGGAGCTGGCCTCCGACACCATCTCCTTGGCCTTCGCCTCCGCCTTGGCCAGCTGTTCCTCGGCGGCCGTGATGAGCGCGTCGCAGCGGTCGCCGGTCGACTTCATCGTCTCCGCGGCCTCGCGCCGGGCCCGCTCGTGCAGCTCCTCGATCTCGGAGGTGATGCGGTCGCGCAGCTCCTCCGCGCGCTCCCTTATGGCGGTCGCGTCCCGGCGGGCGCCGACCAGCAGCTCGTCCGCGTCCGTGCGGGCCTTCTCCACCTGCGAGTTGCCCTCGACGGTCGCCTCGGAGACGATCCGCTCGGCCTCGCTGCGGGCCGCGCCCACCATCGTGTCGGCCTGGGACTCCGCGTCCGCGGTGGTCTTCAGCGCCTGCTGCTGGGCCTCGGTGAGCAGCTTGTCCGCCTCGGCCGTGGTCTCCGTGATGAGCGTGTCGACCTGCTCGGCCGCCTCCGAACGCCGCTTGTTGGCGTCCTTGCGGGCCCCGTCGAGGGTCTGCTCGGCCTCCTCGCGCGCTGAGTTGACGAGCCGCTCGGCCTCCGCCTGCGCGTCCGCCCTGACCCGCTCGGCCTCGCTGCGCAGCCGCTCGGCGTGCTGCTGGGCGGAGCCGATCGTCTCGGCGGCCTCGGCGCGCAGCCGCTCGGCGTCGCCGGAGGCGTCCGCGACGAGCTGCTCGGCGCCCGCGACGGCCTCGGCACGGACCCGGTCGGCCTCGGCGACGGTCTCCGACTGGAGCCGCTCCGCCTCGTTGCGGGCCTCGGTGATGAGCGTGTCCGCCTGGCCCGCCGCGTCCGAACGGATGCGGTTGGCGTCCTCGCGGGCGTCCGCCCGGGTGCGGGCCGCGGCCTGGTCGGCCTCGGCGAGCGCGTCCGACGCCTCCGTACGGACCCGCTGGGCGTACTCGGCCGTGTCCGAGCGCAGCCGGTCGGACTCCGTGATCGCCTCCGCGACCGTACGCTCGGCGAGCGCCCTGGCGGCCTCCGCCTCCTCGTTGGCCTCCCGCCGGATCCGCGAGGCGTCCTCGCTCGCCCGCTCCCGCTCGGCGTAGGCGTCGGCGCGGACCCGGTCCGCCTCCTCCTCGGCCTCCGTACGGGTACGGTCCGCCGCGTGCTCGGCGGCCGAGCGCAGCCCGGTGATCTCCTCCTGCGCCTGCTCGTGCAGCCCGGCGACCGAGTCGCGCACCTGCTGGGCGTGCTGCTCGGCGGCGGACACCATCTCGGTGGCGCGCCGGTCGGCCTCCTCCACGAGGCGGACCGCCTCGGCCTGCGCGTCCTCCACCCGCTTGCGTGCCGAGGCCAGCAGCTCCTCGCTCTGCTCGCGGGCCCGCTCGCGCTCCTGGTCGGCCTCGGTGCGTGCGGCACCGAGGAGTTCCTCGGCCTCGCGGCGGCGCCGGGCCGCCTCCTCCTGCGCGGCGGCCAGCGTCTCGGACGCCTCGGCGCCGAGCCGCTCGGCGGCTGCCTGTGCCTCCGCGCGCACGCGGTCGGCGGTGTCCTGGGCCTCCGCCTTGAGCCGCTCGGCCTCGGCCGCGGCCTCCGAGCGCAGCCGTACGGCGAGGGCCTCGCCCTCGGCACGCGAGGCCGACGCGTCCGACGCGGCCTCCGTGCGCAGCCGCTCGGCCTCCTCCTCGGCCTGCTGCCGGAGCGTGCGGATCCGCTCGGTGGACTCGGTGCGCTGCCGCTCGGCCTCCTCGGCGGCCTCGCGGCGGATCCGGGCCGCCTCCTCGCGGGCGTCGACGAGCGCCTGCTCGGCCGCCTCCAGCCGCTCCTGGGTCTCCGTCTGCAGCCGGGTCAGTTCCCCGGCGGCCTCGGCATGACGCGCCTCGACCGCGCGCTCGGTCTCCTCGCGCAGCTCGCGCGCGGCCTGCTCGGCGTCCGACGTGATCGACTCGGCCTGCTCGGTGGCCTCCGCGCGGTGCCGCTCGGCCTCCTTGCGGGTGCGCTCCAGGGTCTCCTCGGCCTGCCGGCGCAGCGTGGTGGCCCGCTCGATGGCCTCGGTGCGGACCTTCTCGCTGTCCGCCGTCGCGGTCTTGCGCAGTTCGTCTGCGTCCGCCTTGGCCTTGGCCAGCAGCTCCTCGGCGGACTTGGCCGCCTCCTCGATCTGCACCACCGCCTCGCGGCGGGCCTCGGCGCGGATCGACTCGCCCTCGGCGACCGCGTCGGCACGCAGCTGCTCGGCCTCGCCGCGCAGCCGGCGCGCCTCCTCCTGCAGCTCGACCGTCTTGGCGCGGTACTCCTTGGTGTCGTCCTTCGCCGCGCCCTTGAGCTGCTCGGCGATGTCGTGCGCCTCGGCGCGCAGCCGGTCCGCCTCGGTCTCGGCCTCCGTGCGGATCCGCTCGGCCTCCTCGGCGGCGGCCTTGGTGGTGTTCTTGGCCTCCTCCGACGCCCTGTTCAGGACGTCCTCGGCGGTCTTGGCGGCCTTGGACAGCTGGGTCGCGCTCTCCTCGGCGGTGACCGTACGGGCCTTCTCGGAGGCCTCCGCGAGGATCTTCTCGGCCTCGGCACGGGCGTCGGCGACCAGCTGCTCGGCATCGGCCTTGGTGGTCTCGGCCTCCTTGGTGGCCTCTTCGACCAGCCGGGCGACCTGCTCCTTGGCGGTACGGGTCCGGGTCTCGTTGGCGGCCTCGGCGCTCGACAGCGCCTTGGCGGCGGACTGCTCGGCCTCGGTGACCAGCTTCTCGGCCTCGGACTGCGCCTTGCGCAGCGCCTCCTCGGCCTGGGCCATGCGCTCCTCGGCGGCCCGGCTCAGCTCGGTGGCCTGGCGGCGGGCGGCGTCCGACTCCGAGACGGTGCTGGTGCGCAGCTGCTCGGCGTGGTCGGTGGCCTCCTGGGCCTGGGTGGAGGCGGCGTTCAGCAGCCGCTCGGCGTCCGTGCGGGCGCGGCGCAGGATCTGGTCGGCCTCGCTGCGGGCCGACTCGGCGTCGTTCTGCAGCCGCTCCCGGGCCTCCCGGGTCAGCCGCTCGGCCTCCGCGCGGGCGGTGGCCATCGCCTGCTCGGCCTCGCCCCGGGACTCGTCCAGCAGCCTGCGCGCCTGGGACTCCGTGCGGGCGCGCAGCTGCTCGGCCCACGCCACGTTCTCGTTGACGTGGGACTCGACGGTCTGCCGGCGCTCGGCCAGTTCCTGGTCCAGCTGCTGGCGGCGGGTGACCGCCTCCTGGTGCAGCTCGGCCTGGAGCCGGGCGGCCTGCTCGGCGTGCTCCTGCAGGATCCGCTGCGTCTGCGCGCGGGCCTGGCTCAGCTCCCGCTCGGCGTCCTGGCGCAGCTGATCCGCCTGGATCTGGGCATTGCGCAGCAACTGCTCGGCCTGATAGCCGATGTCACCGCCGTCGTAGGCGGGCCTGGTCATGAGGGTGCGGCGCGCCTCGTGCAGCTTGGCGCGCAGCACCTCGACCTGGTAGCCGAGGTCCTCGGCGTGCTGGATCGCCTTTTCCCGCTCGGTCTTCAGCCGTTTCATCTCGGCCTCGAACCGAGAGAGGTGGTCGACGTCAGCCGCCGGCTCTCGCTCCTGGCTCTCGTAGCCCCGCACTGCGCGGTCCCATCCGTCCCCTGGTCGCAAGCTTCTCCAACGAGCTCCGTCCATCCGCCGAACGGAGCCCCCGGGGAATGGTGTCAGATCAACGGCGGAGCACGGGCTGTTGCCCCGACGCTCGTCCCCCGAAACCCGGACCCCGGCGTGCGGCCACCCGGCCTTGTGAGGGCGACCGCCCCCAACCCTACCGGCCCTTATGTACGGGGGTCAGTGCTCGGGCGACTCAACAGGGGCCGAAGTGACCAGTTCTGTCAGGACACCGTGACAATCCTTCGGGTGCAGGAAGGTGATCCGCGACCCCATGGAGCCGATCCGTGGCTCCTCGTACAGAACGCGTACGCCCTTTTCGCGGATGGCGGCTGCGTCCCCGTCGACATCTGCCGTACCGAAAGCGATGTGGTGGACGCCCTCGCCGTTCTTCGCCATCCACTTGCCGACCGCCGAGTCCTCCCGGGTCGGCTCCAGCAGCTGGAGGTAGGAGGCGCCGCCGTCGGACGTCTCGTTGATCTTGAGCATGGCTTCGCGCACGCCCTGCTCCTCGTTGACCTCGGTGTGGAACACCTCGAAGCCGTAGGTGGCGCGGTAGAACTCGATGGTGGCGTCCAGGTCGCGACAGGCGATCCCGATGTGGTCGATTCGCGTCAGCATGGATTCAGTGCAGCGCTCCCGAGGTGGTTACGCAACGTGCGCGCGATCACACCGACGGCCCGATGACGGCACGGAGTGCCATCAGTACATTCGAAGTAAACCCTCGTTCACTCCTCGGCTGTGCAGGCCGGTAAGGGGATCGCAGCTCATGTCTTCTGGAACGACCAGCTCTGTGATCGTCGCGGGCGCCCGTACGCCCATGGGGCGGTTGCTGGGCTCGCTGAAGTCCTTCTCCGGAGCCGACCTCGGCGGCTTCGCGATCAAGGCCGCCCTCGACCGTGCGGGCATCGGTGGCGACCAGGTGCAGTACGTGATCATGGGGCAGGTGCTCCAGGCCGGGGCAGGGCAGATCCCGGCCCGCCAGGCAGCGGTCAAGGCCGGCATCCCGATGAACGTCCCGGCGCTCACCATCAACAAGGTGTGTCTGTCCGGCCTCGACGCCATCGCGCTCGCCGACCAGCTGATCCGCGCCGGCGAGTTCGACATCGTGGTCGCCGGCGGCCAGGAGTCCATGACCAACGCCCCCCACCTGCTGACGAAGTCCCGCGAGGGCTTCAAGTACGGCGCGGTGGAGATGCTCGACGCGATGGCCTACGACGGCCTGACCGACTCCTTCGAGGGCGTCGCCATGGGCGAGTCGACGGAGAAGCACAACACGCGCCTCGGCATCCGGCGTCCCGAGCAGGACGAGATCGCCGCGCTGTCCCACCAGCGTGCCGCCGCCGCGCAGAAGAACGGCATCTTCGAGGCCGAGATCACCCCGGTCGAGATCCCGCAGCGCAAGGGCGAGCCCGTCGTCTTCAGCAAGGACGAGGGCATCCGCGGCGACACCACCGTGGAGTCGCTGGGCAAGCTGCGCCCGGCCTTCAGCAAGGACGGCACGATCACCGCCGGCACCTCCTCGCAGATCTCGGACGGTGCGGCGGCCGTGGTCGTGATGAGCAAGGCCAAGGCCGAGGAGCTGGGCCTGGAATGGCTCGCCGAGATCGGCGCGCACGGCAACGTGGCCGGCCCGGACAACTCCCTGCAGTCCCAGCCGTCCAACGCGATCGAGCACGCCCTCAAGAAGGAGGGCCTGGAGGTCTCCGACCTGGACCTCATCGAGATCAACGAGGCATTCGCCGCGGTCGCCGTGCAGTCAATGAAGGACCTCGGTGTTTCCACGGAAAAGGTGAACGTCAACGGCGGCGCCATCGCCCTGGGGCACCCCATCGGTATGTCCGGCGCCCGTGTCGTGCTCCACTTGGCGCTGGAGCTCAAGCGGCGGGGCGGCGGCGTCGGTGCGGCCGCGCTGTGCGGTGGCGGCGGCCAGGGCGACGCGCTCATCGTGCGGGTGCCGAAGGCCTGAGTTCTCGGTGCACCGAGTCCTCCGTACGCCTGAGTTCTCGGTGCGCCCGAGATCTCCGTACGCCCGAGTTCTCGGTACGCCCGAGATCTCTCCACGCCCGAGTTCTCTGTACGTCGGTGAAGTGAACGGAGCTGTTTGATGCAGGACGTCTCCTCTCTGGTGGCCCAGGCCAGGGAAGGCCGGCCGCGGGCCGTGGCCCGGCTGATCTCCCTGGTGGAGGGGGCGTCCCCGCAGCTCAGGGAGGTCATGGCGGCGCTGGCCCCGCTGACCGGCAACGCCTATGTGGTCGGTCTGACCGGCTCGCCCGGCGTCGGCAAGTCCACCTCCACCTCCGCGCTCGTCACCGCCTACCGCAAGCAGGGCAAGCGGGTCGGCGTCCTGGCCGTCGACCCGTCCTCGCCGTTCTCCGGCGGCGCCCTGCTCGGCGACCGGGTCCGCATGTCGGACCACGCCTCCGACCCCGGCGTCTACATCCGCTCCATGGCCACGCGCGGCCACCTGGGCGGCCTGGCCTGGTCGGCGCCCCAGGCGATCCGCGTCCTGGACGCGGCGGGCTGCGACGTGATCCTGGTGGAGACGGTCGGCGTCGGCCAGTCGGAGGTGGAGATCGCCTCCCAGGCCGACACGTCCGTGGTTCTCCTGGCCCCGGGCATGGGCGACGGCATCCAGGCGGCGAAGGCCGGGATCCTGGAGATCGGCGACGTGTACGTCGTCAACAAGGCGGACCGGGACGGCGCCGACGCCACGGCCCGCGAACTGAACCACATGCTGGGCCTCGGTGAGGCCCGAGGTCCCGGCGACTGGCGTCCGCCCATCGTCAAGACCGTCGCGGCCCGATCCGAGGGCGTCGACGAGGTCGTCGAGGCCCTGGAGAAGCACCGCGCGTGGATGGAGGAGCACGGCGTCCTCGCCGAGCGCCGCCTGGCCCGCGCCTCCCGTGAGGTCGAGACCATCGCCGTCACGGCCCTGCGCGAACGCATCGGCGACCTGCACGGCGACCGCCACCTGGGCGCCCTCGCGGAACGCATCGTCGCGGGCGAACTGGACCCCTACCGGGCCGCGGACGAGCTGGTGGCGGGGCTCACCGAGAGCTGACCGCGGCCTGGCCGGTAAACACCGTGGTCAACCCCGGCCGCCCGCTGCTACCTTGATCCGTATGTTCCTCTCCATGGCATAGAGCGCACACCCGCGCCCGCGTACGCAGCCGACGCACGACCGTCGGCCGACGCGGCGCTCAGGTGTCCCCTCTTCATGCCTTCACGTGAGGAACTCCACGATGTCCGCGTCCACGTCGTCGCGCCCTGTCCTGCCCTCGCGGCCCTCCTACGCCGCCGTCCTGCGCGTCCCGCACGCGCGCCGCACCTTCGCCGCCGCGCTGACGGCCCGCCTGTCCTACGGGACGGTCTCGCTCGCGGTGATGCTCTCCGTCACCCGCGCCACCGGGTCCTACGCCGTCACCGGCGCAGTGATGTCCCTGTTCGGGGCCGCGACGGTCTGCCTCATGCCCCTGCGGGCCTCCCTCGTCGACCGATACGGCCCGCGCCGCGCCCTGCTGCCCATGGCGATGGTCTACGGCGCCCTGCTGTGCGCCCTGGCCGCCCTGACCTGGCGCCCCGGGGTACCGTCGGCGGCCATCGCCACGGCCGCCGCCCTCGCCGGCGCCTGCGCACCCCCGCTCGGCCCCACCATGCGCTCCCTGTGGTCCGAACTGGTCGCCGACCGGCGCCTGCTGCAGCGCGCCTACAGCCTGGACGGCGTCGCCGAGGAGCTGCTGTACGTCTCCGGCCCGGCCCTGGTCGGCGTGCTCGTGGGTCTCGCACCGCCGGCCGCGGGCATCCTGCTCAGCGCCCTGCTGATCGTCTTCGGTACGGCCGCGTTCGTCACCTCGCCGGCGATGACCGGTCCGCGCCCCTCGCCGCGCAGGCAGAAGCGGCGCGGAGGCGTCCGTGGCCTGTTCGCGCCGGTCGCCGCGGCCGCGGGCGTCGGTCTGGCCCTCAGCGGCATCGACCTGCTGGTGATGGCCTTCGCCGCCGAGCGGTCCCACGGCACCGCCGTGGTGCCGTGGGTCCTGGGTGCGCTCTCGGCCGGCAGCGCGGTGGGCGGCCTCGTGGGCGGGGCGATCGACTGGCGCCGGCCCGCCCGGGTCAGGCTGGCCGGCTTCGCGGCGGGCCTCGGCCTGGTGATCGCCGCGGCGGGCCTCGCCCCCGGCCTGTGGACGCTCACGGCGGCCATGGCCTGCGCGGGAGCGTTCATCGCCCCGGCCCTGACGACCGCGTACCTGCTGGCCGACGAGACGGCGACAGAGGACTCCCGCACCCAGGCCGGGGCCTGGGTGAACGCCGCCGTGAACGCGGGCGGTTCGACCGGCGCGCTCACCACGGGTCTGCTGATCGGCCGGCTGCCGCTGCCCGTGTGCTTCGCCCTCGCGGGCGCGACGGCGCTCGTGGCTGCCGCTGCTGCGGGCAGTCGTGCCGCTGGGGCGGCACGGGTGGGCGAGGGGGGTTCCCCCGCTCGCGTGTAGTGGGCGGCGGGGGAGGAACCCTGCAGGCGCCGGTAGGCGTCACACCCCCGCCCGGCTGCGACTCCCTGAGGTTCCGAGTGGGCCTCAGGGACGCCCTCGCTGCCCCCTCAGATGCTCGGCGATCGGCTTCAGCGCCTTGTCCAGCTCCGTCAGCGCCTCCGGTGACAGCAGATCGATGAAGTGCTTCCGCACGGATGCCACGTGGTGCGGCGCGACCTTCTTCATCGTCTCCAGACCGTGGTCGGTCAGAACCGCGTACAGCCCCCGCCGGTCCGACTCACAGTTCTCCCGGCGCACCAGATTCGCGTTCTCCATCCGCGTGATCTGGTGCGAGAGCCGGCTCTTGGACTGCAGGGTCGCCGAAGCCAGATCGCTCATCCGCATCCGGTCGTCGTCCGACTCGGACAGATTTACGAGGATCTCGTAGTCGTTCATCGTCAGGCCGAACGGCTGCAGATCCTTTTCGAGCTGGTACGTCAACAGCCTGTTGACCTCCAGGTGGGTGCGCCAGGCGCACTGCTCCGCATCGGTCAGCCAGCGCGTGGCCGTTTCGGTCTCCATGAATGAAGTCTACCTAAGAAGTTGAAAGACGAACTACTTCGGGTGGTGTGACAGTGCGCACGCGTTCGACGTCACACTCCGCAGACTACCGCTCACAGCCCGAAGCGACGCTGGAGGTCCCCCAGCTGTCCGGGAAGGCGCGGTGCGCCCGACGATTGCGGACCGTGTCCGCCCGGTGTCGCTGAGCCACCGCCGGGCACCCCCGGCTCGGCCGGAACCGCCCCCGTTCCCGGTTCGGCCATGAGGGTCTCGCTGGACTGCAGCAGGACCGTCCCGGCGCCCACGAACTCGAACTGGTGCTCCTCGCCGGAAACCCCGCCGAGGCCTGTCATTGCACGTAGACCGCCCAGCACACCCGTCAGGTACCCGTGGTCGTAGTGATGGCAGGGTGACGGGCAGTCGGCCCACCCGACCAGTGCCTGGGGGTCCACCCGGAGCGGAGGTTCCAGGAACACCACCGGACCGTTAGATGCGGCCACAAACTTTCCGGTTCCGATAAGGGTCAGAAAACCCGGCACGATCGACTGCTTGAGCGCGAGACTTGGCTGAAAAGCGAGCAGGTTGCCCGCGCGAATGGTCAAGTTCCCGTCGTCCAGGTCGTAGGAGTTGACGTCGAAGGCCCGGTCGGCCAGCAGCATCTTCCCCGAGCCCGCCGCGACGACCCAGTCGCTCGCGTGCAGAGGCGAATGGAACGAGGTGCGGACAAGTCGGTCGAGTCGCCCGTGCCCGATGCCGTTGAACTCGATCGCCCCGTAGTAGGCGATCATCTTCCCCTTCTGCAGGAACCACTCCCCGCTCTTGAGCTCGACACAGAACGTGTACTTGTTCACGTTGTCGTCGGCGGGCAGTGTCATCGGGTCGTACACCACCGGGCCGCCGGGGGTTCCGTACGCGCTCACAGCTTCTCCTCCGAGGCCTGTACGTACACCGTGCCGCTTCCGCTCAGCTCCAGCTGGAACGCCTCGCCGGAGCCGCGGCCCACCATGTCGCGCCAGCCGAGCGCGGTGGACAGCTTGTTGCGGACCTCGCCGTGGTGGGCGACGTACGCCTGAGGGTCCACGTGGACCGGACGCTGCGGTGTGATCGGGATCTCGAAGACGCCGCCGTGCGCCATCACGGCCACGGACCCGTGGCCCTGCAGTGTCGTGGTGAACAGTCCCTGCCCGGTGACCTGCCCCCGCACCATGCCCATGACCCCGCCCTGCGAGCCCATGAACATCGTGCCCTGCTGGAGGGTGCCCTCGAAGGCGAGCAGCCGGTCGGCCTCGACGTACAGGGTGTCGCCGGAGAGGTTGATGACGTGCACGTGGTGGCCGCCGTGACCGAAGAAGACGGTGCCGCTGCCCTCGACGGACATCAGCGGGGTCGCCTCGCCGGCCACCCGCCGTCCGATCATGGACATCAGGCCGCCCTGGCCGCCCTGGAGGCTGGGGGTGAAGGACACGTCCCCGCGGTAGGCGAGCATCGCCCCGCGCTGGCTGAACAGCCGCTGCCCGGGCAGCACGGTCGCCTCGACCATCTTGGAGTTGATCTCCCGGAAGCTCATCTCACAGGTCCCCCGCGATCGTGTTCCGCTCGCTCGGCTGCACATAGACCAGCCCGTCGCCCTCGAAGCGGATCTGGAAGGCCTCGCCGCCGCCCTCCCCGAAGAACGTGCGGAACGTCACACCGGACTGGAAGGACTGCCGTACGTCTCCCTGATGGGCGATGTACGCGCCCGGGTCGACGATCAGCGGGTACTGCGGGCTGACCCGGAGCACCACGGCCGGGCCGTCCGACATGACGGCGGCCTGCCCGTGCCCCTCCACGGTCGTGGTGAACAGGCCGTTGCCCTGCGAGGCGCCGCGCAGTCCGGTGAACGTCGTGCCCGTTCTCAGTCCCGCGTCGGTCGCGAGGAGGTTGCTCGACTCCACGTAGAGCTTGTCCCCCTGGAGCTGTACGAGATTGATCTCCGAGGCGCGGTCCGCGAACCAGCAGGTCCCCTGCCCTCTCACCTCCATCACCGTCATCTGCTCGCCGGTGAGCCGCCGGGTCACCATCCCCCGCAGCCCCTCGCCGCCACCCGTCAGCTTCTTGAAGGCCATCTGCCCGTCGTACGCGACCATCGAGCCGTTCTTCGCCTTCACGGCATCCCCGGTCATGTCGACGGCGAGCACCTTGCTCCCTTGGAGTCGGAACATCGCCACGCAGCGAACGTAGCGGCGACGCGGGCGGGCGGAACAGGGCCCGTGGGTGGAGAGCGACCCTGACCGCACCCCTAGGGACACCGTTTGCCACAATGGGCGACGCTTGTGCTTCCGTTCACAAAGCGGATCACGAAGCGCCGATCGACGAAGCGACCGCGCCTCAGCGACACTCCCACCGAAGGTGACCCGTGGACATCAAGACCGCATCCGCCATCCGCCGACTCCGCCTCGTCTCCGTGCCGGAGGGCATCTCCTGGATCGTGCTCGCGGCCTGCACGGTCATCAAGTACACGGTGGCCTCGGGCTTCAACGTCGCCCCGGTGCTGGGCCCGATCCACGGCGTGCTGTTCATCCTCTACGTGATCTTCTGGCTGGACGCCTGGAACCGCACGAAGTGGAGCAAGGGGACCGGCGCCCTCTACTTCGCCTACTCGATCATCCCCGGCGGCGGCTTCATCGCCGAGCGGCGGCTGCGCCGTGAGTCCGAGGACGCCGTCATCGCCGCCCGGGCCCGCAAGGAAGGGGTCGTCAACGCATGATCGTCGCCTTCTCCGTGACGCCGCTGGGCGTCGGCGAGGACGTCGGGGAGTACGTCGCCGATGCCGTCCGCGTGGTCCGCGAGTCGGGCCTGCCCCACCGCACCGACGCCATGTTCACCTCCGTCGAGGGGGAGTGGGACGAGGTCATGGACGTCGTCAGGCGGGCCGTCGCCGCCGTCGAGCAGCGCGCACCGCGCGTGTCCCTCGTCCTCAAGGCCGACATCCGGCCCGGGGTGACCGACGGGCTCACCTCGAAGGTCGAGACCGTCGAGCGGCACTTGGCGCGGTAGCGCCGGCGATCTCGCGCGAACCCCGGCCCGCGCGGCCGGGGTTCACTCGTACGCGCGTTTGAGCGATCGCTCAAGGAAGGTGTATTTTTCCCACGCACATCGTTTGAGCAGTTGCTCAAACACTGCTCTGACGTGGGGGAACACCATGGGTCTCTATATAGAGACGCGTATCCGCGCCGACCTGGACGAACTCTGGGCGCGCACCCAGGACCCCGCCCAGCACCGGCGCTGGGACCTGCGGGTCCGGGAGATCCGGTACCTCCCGCGCCCCCAGGGCGAGCCGCGGCGCTTCCGGTACGCCGCGCGCGTGCTGCCGTTCCTCACCGTCTCCGGCACCGGCGTCTGCGCGAGCGAGAAGGAACGCCCCGACGGCAGCCGCACCTCCGCCCTGCGCTTCTCCTCCCGGCACCCGCTCTCCCCGCTCGCCGAGGGCAGCGGCTACTGGCGCTACGTGCCCGAGGCCCAGGGCGTCCGCTTCCTCACCGGCTACGACTACCGTCCCCGCGGGGGCGCCTTCGGCGCGGTGGCCGACCGGCTGGTGTTCCGGCCGCTGACGGGCTGGGCGACCGCGTGGTCCTTCGACCGGCTGCGGCTGTGGCTGGAGCGGGGCATCACCCCCGAGCGGGCCCTGGCCAACTGGCTCGCCGAACTGGCGGTCCGCGCGCTGGTGCTCACCGTGGGCTGCGCCGGTCTGGGCCTTGAGCCCGTCGTCCGCGTCTTCGGCGAGTTCGCGGCCGCCGTGGCCTATCTGTGCCCGCTGCTGCTGATGGTCGTGATGTCGCTGGCCCTCCTGAAGGAGCCGCTCGCCTGCACCCCGGCAGCCCGCCGCTGCCTGCGTTCTCCGGTCACCCAGGCGTGCGCACCCCGTCTTCTGCGCACCCTGGAGAAGCACGGATGACGGCAACGACCTCGGAGGTGACACGCGCATGAGCGCGGAGCGGGGGAAGGACCGGGAGACTCGGGGAAAGGACCGGGAGACGCGGGGCAAGGACCAGGAAACTCGGGGGAAGGCCCAGGAGACCAAGACCAAGCTGCTGGAGGGCGCCCTGCGCACGCTCACCGAGCAGGGCATCGCCAAGACGTCGGCCCGTACGGTCGCCTCGGCGGCCGGGGTCAACCAGGCGCTGGTCTTCTACCACTTCGGATCGGTGGACGAACTGCTCGCGGCCGCCTGCCGATACGGCGCCGAGCAGGCGGTGGCCAGGTACCGTACCCGGCTCGCCGCAGCAGGCTCCCTCTCCGAGCTCCTCGCCGTCGGCCGCGAGATCCATGAACAGGAGCGGACGGGCGGCCATGTGGCCCTGCTCGGGCAGCTCCTGGCCGGTGCCCAGACCCATGCCGCCCTGGGGCCGGCCGCGGCCGCCGGGCTCGACCTGTGGATCGCCGAGATCGAGCAGGTGCTGCGGCGGGTGCTCGCGGCGACGCCCCTGGGTGAGTGCGCCGACCCGGCGCGGCTCGCGCGCGCCGTCGCCGCGTCCTTCGTCGGCATCGAGTTGTACGAGGGTGTCGACGAGGCGGGGGCTCAGGCGGCCCTGGACGCCCTTGAGCAACTCGGTGTGCTGGTCGCGGTTCTGGAGGAACTGGGGCCGGTCGCCCGGCAGGCGGTCCGGCATCGGCTGCGTCGGAAGGATGCGACGTAGGGACACGCCGCGGGGGGTGCGGGTGCTCTCCCGGGTGCGGGTCCGTTGGGGCTGGTTGCGCCCACGCGGCGGAGCCGCATGTCGATACAGCCCCCGCGCCCCTTCGGGGCGCTCAGCCCCCCGACGTCAGCGCCATCCCCAGGGGGGTCCGTTCGTACAGGACCTGGTGGCCGTAGCGGCGGGCCGTCAGCAGGCCCGCGTCCCGTAGGACCGTCAGGTGCGCCGATACGGAGGAGGGGGCGAGCCCGAGGCGGTGGGCCAGGGCGGTGGTGGTCGCGGGTTCGTCGAGTGCGGCCAGGACGGCAGCGCGGTTGGGGCCGAGCAGCCGAACGAGCGCCTGCGGAGTCCGGTCGGCGGGCTCGGCCCACAGCCCGGCGATGCCGCGGGCGGGGTAGACGACCGTCGGCTGCCACGGAGGGTCGAAGCCCGTGATCACGTCGGGCCAGGAGAACACGCTCGGCATCAGCACCAGGCCCTGTCCGCCGAGGTCGCGCGCGTACTCGCCGTGCAGCGGGACTGTCAGCGTCCGGCCGTTCCAGGACAGCCGCGCATCCAGCTCCGACAGCAGCGTGCCGAGCCCCACCTCGGCCAGCCGCCGCGAGTGGAAGGCCACGTCCGCCTCCAGCAGGGCCCGCAGCCGGGGCCACTCCGGCTCGACCAGCACCCGCCAGGCCTCCTGCATCGCGTCCGCCAGCTCCCGCACCATCCGCGCCGGATCCGCGAGCCAGGACCGGCCCTGCGCCGACTCCAGGGCACCCGGGGTGCAGGCGAGCGAGCGTGCGGTGTCGTCCCGGGCCGCGTCCGGATCGGCCCCGCGCACGGCCGCGATCTCCTCCTCGAAGGTCGCCGCGGGAGAGATCGGCGGCGGGCCGAGCCAGTCGGGGGCGTGGCCCCGGCGGGGCATGAGCAGCCACAGCGGGGTCAGGTCGAGACCCGCCGCGGCCGTACGGATCCGCCGCAGCCAGGGCACGTGATAGCCGTGCCGGTCGGGCCGCTTGAGCGTCCGCACCGCCTCCTGCGTCTCCCACAGCGGCGACACGGCGAACCGGCAGCGCAGAAAGTCGTCCTCACCGAAGTGGAGACGTGAGGCCACGGCGATCCCCTCGGTCGGACCGGACACCTGCGGCCTGGAACATTCGGCCTGAGCCGAAACTCTACGTCGCGCGGTGCGGGTGCGGGCACGCTGCGCGGCATGTCCGCATCGTCCGAAGCCGAGGCGCCCGCGCGTGCCGGGTACGGCCGCGTCCTCGCCGTACCCGAGTTCCGGGCGGTCTTCGCCGCCCACGTCCTGTCCATGCTCGGCGTGATCGTCAGCGAAATCGCGCTGTCCGTCCTCGTCTACGACCTCACCCGCTCGCCCCTGATGAGCGCCCTCACCTTCGCGCTCGGCTTCCTGCCCTACGCGGTCGGCGGCACCCTGCTCGCCTCGGTCGCCGACCGCTTCCCGGCCCGCCGGGTACTGGTGACCTGCGACCTGGTGTGTGCGGGGTGCGTGGCGCTGATGGTGGCCCCGGGCGCCGGCATCGCCGTCCTGCTCGCACTGCGCTGCTGCCTCGCCGTCGTCGCCCCGGTGTTCGCCGGCACCCGGATGGCGACCCTCGCGGACGTCCTCGGCGACGGCGAGCCGTTCGTGCTGGGCCGCTCCCTGCTGCGGATCGTCGCCCAGAGCGCGCTGCTGGTCGGCTACGGCCTCGGCGGGCTGCTCCTCACGGTCGTCGCCCCGCGTCACGCGCTGCTGATCACCGTCGGTACCTTCCTCGCCTCGGCGGCGCTGCTGCGCGTGGGCACCCGCCCCCGCCCCGCCCGCGCCCGGCAGCCGGGGGAGCCCGTGCCCGGCGCCCGCCGCCTCCTCGCCGACCGGCGCATCCGCGTGCTGCTCCTTCTGTTCTGGGTGCCCGCGATGTTCTCCGTCGTCCCCGAGGCGCTGGCCGCGCCCTACGCCGACGCGCTCGGCGCCGGATCCACCGGCCTCGGCCTGCTGATGTGCGCCCTGCCCGTCGGCACGGTGGCCGGCGAGCTGTACGCAGGGGCGCGGCTCGGTTCCGCGGCCCGGGAGCGGATCGCGCTGCCGTTGCTGTGCCTGACCCTGCTGCCCTACCTCGGCTACGCGCTGCACCCCGGCCTGGCGCCCTCCCTGCTGCTCCTGCTGCTGTCCGGGGCGGGATCGGCGTACACGCTGGGCCTGGACCAGTGGTTCGTCCGGGCGGTGCCCGAGGAGCTGCGCGGGCGGGCCATGACCGTGCTCAGCGCGGGGCTGATGACGATCCAGGGCGTCGGCATGGCGCTGGCGGGGGTCGCGGCCCAGGTCATGGGGGTGCGGGCGGCCGTCGTGGGGGCCGGGGTGCTCGGTGTGCTGTGCTGCGGCGCCCTCGCCATGGCCTGCCGGGCGACCGAAGACCGAGACAGAGCTGACCGCCATATGACCGGCCGGTAGGGTCTGATGACGTGCCCAAGCCTCTCAGTCTTCCGTTCGACCCCATCGCCCGTGCCGACGAGCTCTGGAAACAGCGCTGGGGAAACGTGCCCGCGATGGCTGCGATCACCTCGATCATGAGGGCGCAGCAGATCCTGCTGGCCGAGGTCGACGCGGTGGTCAAGCCGTACGGTCTGACCTTCGCGCGCTACGAGGCACTGGTGCTGCTCACCTTCTCCAGGGCCGGGGAGCTGCCGATGTCCAAGATCGGCGAGCGGCTCATGGTGCACCCCACGTCCGTGACGAACACCGTGGACCGGCTGGTGAAGTCCGGTCTGGTGGCCAAGCGCCCCAACCCCAACGACGGCCGCGGCACCCTCGCCGTCATCACCGCCAAGGGCCGCGAGGTGGTCGACGCGGCCACCCGCGACCTGATGGGGATGGACTTCGGCCTCGGGGTCTACGACGCCGAGGAGTGCGCGGAGATCTTCGCGATGCTCCGTCCGCTGCGGATCGCGGCACACGATTTCGACGAGGAGTGACCCGGGTCAAGATCTCCCGGAACGGGTGGTTACGCTCGTCGGCATGAAGAAGAGCGTGCTGACCCGCTACCGCGTCCTGGCCTATGTCACCGGTGTGCTGCTGGTCCTGCTGTGCCTGAGCATGATCGCGAAGTACGGGTTCCACATCGACGGTGCCGCCGACGTCACCCGGGTCATCGCCATCGCGCACGGCTGGCTGTATGTCGTCTACCTGGTCTTCGCCTTCGACCTGGGCTCCAAGGCGAAGTGGCCGGTCGGCAAGCAGCTGTGGGTGCTGCTGGCGGGGACGATCCCGACGGCCGCCTTCTTCGTCGAGCGGAAGATCAGCCGCGAGCTGGCGGCCGGGGCCGCCGGCCCGGCCCCGGCCGTCGCCAAGGTCTAGAGCCTCCTCCGGCCGAGCGGGGGCCCGGCGTCGCTCCGGGCCCGTCACCGCCGTACGGCACTCGTACGGCGGTTGCCCATCGACATTTACTAGGACGTCCTAGTAAATTCGAAGGTATGGACGCTCACGCCATCGAGGAGGGCCGCCGGCGCTGGCAGGCCCGCTACGACGCCGCGCGCAAGCGCGACGCAGACTTCACCACGCTCTCCGGCGATCCCGTGGAGCCGGTGTACGGGCCCCGACCGGGGGACACGTACGAAGGATTCGAGCGGATCGGCTGGCCCGGGGAGTACCCCTACACGCGCGGGCTCCATCCGACCGGCTACCGGGGGCGCACCTGGACGATCCGGCAGTTCGCCGGGTTCGGCAACGCCGAGCAGACCAACGAGCGGTACAAGATGATCCTCGCCGCGGGCGGCGGCGGCCTGTCCGTGGCCTTCGACATGCCGACGCTCATGGGCCGTGACTCCGACGACCCGCGCGCGCTCGGCGAGGTCGGGCACTGCGGGGTGGCCATCGACTCCGCCGCCGACATGGAGGTCCTGTTCAAGGACATCCCGCTCGGTGACGTCACGACCTCCATGACCATCAGCGGGCCCGCCGTGCCCGTCTTCTGCATGTACCTGGTCGCCGCCGAGCGGCAGGGCGTGGACCCGTCGGTGCTCAACGGCACGCTGCAGACCGACATCTTCAAGGAGTACATCGCCCAGAAGGAGTGGCTCTTCCAGCCCGAGCCGCACCTGCGCCTCATCGGCGACCTCATGGAGCACTGCGCGGCCGGCATCCCCGCCTACAAGCCGCTGTCCGTCTCCGGCTACCACATCCGCGAGGCCGGAGCGACGGCCGCGCAGGAGCTGGCGTACACGCTCGCGGACGGGTTCGGGTACGTCGAGCTGGGCCTCTCGCGCGGGCTCGACGTCGACGTGTTCGCGCCCGGGCTCTCCTTCTTCTTCGACGCACACGTCGACTTCTTCGAGGAGATCGCCAAGTTCCGCGCGGCGCGGCGCATCTGGGCGCGCTGGATGCGTGACGTGTACGGCGCGAAGAGCGACAAGGCACAGTGGCTGCGCTTCCACACCCAGACGGCGGGTGTCTCGCTGACGGCCCAGCAGCCGTACAACAACGTCGTCCGTACGGCCGTGGAGGCGTTGGCCGCGGTGCTCGGCGGCACCAACTCGCTGCACACCAACGCCCTGGACGAGACCCTCGCGCTGCCGAGCGAGCAGGCGGCGGAGATCGCGCTGCGCACGCAGCAGGTGCTGATGGAGGAGACCGGGGTCGCCAACGTGGCCGACCCGCTGGGCGGTTCCTGGTACATCGAGCAGCTGACGGACCGGATCGAGGCGGACGCGGAGAAGATCTTCGAGCAGATCAAGGAACGGGGACTTCGGGCGCACCCCGACGGACAGCACCCGATCGGGCCGATCACCTCGGGCATCCTGCGCGGGATCGAGGACGGCTGGTTCACCGGGGAGATCGCCGAGTCCGCCTTCCAGTACCAGCGGTCGCTGGAGAAGGGCGACAAGCGGGTCGTGGGCGTCAACGTCCACACCGGGTCCGTCACCGGGGACCTGGAGATCCTGCGGGTCAGCCACGAGGTGGAGCGGGAGCAGGTGCGGGTGCTCGCCGGGCGCAAGGCCGGGCGGGACGAGGGCGCGGTACGGGCCGCGCTGGACAGCATGCTGGCCGCCGCGCGCGACGGCTCCAACATGATCGGCCCGATGCTGGAAGCCGTCCGGGCGGAGGCCACGCTGGGCGAGATCTGCGGGGTGCTGCGGGACGAGTGGGGGGTGTACACCGAGCCCGCAGGCTTCTGAGTCCTGTTGGCGCCGGGGGGATCGTGACCGACGACAGGGTGCCGGCTGCCCGCTGGGGAGACAGGCCGGAGTCCGTGTCCGGGTGCGCCGGGCGGCTGGCCCTGTCCCTGACCGGGCTGGCCGCTCTGCACCCCGGCCTGCGGGAGTGGAACGGCCTGGTCGGGGACGACGGGAGCGTGCCCCCGGGGTCCTGGCCGCTGCGCCCGGAGCCGGCGGAGCTGGAGCGGTTCGTGCGAGCCGGTGACGAGGGAAGGTGGGGCTTCCGGCTGTCCGTCCTGTCACCGTCCCTCGACCTGCCGATGTCCGTCGACAGCGGCCGCGAGGGCATGTGGGACATCGAGAACAGTGCCTTCCTGTGGTTCAGGGATCCCGCCGGGAGCGTCGTGCGCGACCTCGGCCCGGAGGTGATCGAAGGCCCGCCGGCGGCGGTGGTCGAGGCGTGGGAGCCCGAATGGGCCACCTTCATCGGCCTCTCGGCGTGGGAGGCCGAGGGCGGATGGCGGCGGAGCCGGCCCATCGGCCTCGCGACCTACGTGGCCGGCTCTCCGGCGGAGATCCTGGCGGAGGTCCCCGGCCTCGCCGTACGGGACCTGGGGCGCGGGGTGCTGCTCACCCGCCCGTGGGCCGGGTGATCCGGCTCAGCCGTCCGTGGCGCCCGTGAGGCCCAGCAGCAGTACCCGCGTGAAGTCGTGCACCCACTCCTCGTCGGCCGGTTTGCCGCTCACCAGGGTGCGGTGCACGACTGCTCCCGCCACCATGTCGAAGATCAGGTCCCCCGTGCGGGTGGCCTCCGCCTGGTCCGGTTCCGGCGGGAGTTCGCCGCGGCACTGCGCCCGCGCGCGGCCCTCCAGGACCAGGCCCATCTGGCGTTCCACGATGGACGCGCGGATGCGCTCGCGCAGCGCGTCGTCGCGGGTCGACTCGGCGACCACCGCCATCAGGCCGCTCTTGGCCTCCGGACGGGCCAGGATCGCCGCGAACTGCAGGACCACGCCCTCGATGTCGGCGGCCAGGCTGCCGCGGTCGGGCAGTTCCAGCTCGTCGAAGAGTTCGGCGACCGCGTCCACCACCAGCTCGTGCTTGCCGGCCCAGCGGCGGTAGAGCGTCGTCTTTGCAACCCCGGCCCGCGTCGCCACGTCTCCGAGGGTGAGCCTGGACCAGCCCAGCTCCACCAGCGCCTGGCGCGTGGCCGCAAGGATCGCGGCATCCGCCGCCGCGCTGCGCGGGCGTCCGGTACGGCTGGCGGGGGTGCGGCTCTGCATCCCACGACCATAACCGGCCGTTCTCCCGGCGTCGTGAGAGAGATCACCGGGGCGTGGTGTCGCGAGGGCCCCGCATGGCATTACGCTACGAGTCGTAGCGAAAGCTCGTGAGGGACGTACACGGGCGACGGCCACCGGCGCGCGGTGGGGACCCTGCGCCACCCACACCACTTTTTCCTTCATGCACCGGATCGGGGGAGGATAGACGCATGCAGCCACGGAACATGTCCATGAGCGGCGTCGTCGACCTCGCCGCGGTCAAGGCGGCCCAGGAGGCCAAGACCAAGGCCGAGCAGGTGCGCGCCGAAGCCGCCCGGCAGGGCGGGGCGGGGGCCGTCTCCCCGGCCGATCTCGTCATCGACGTCGATGAGGCGGGATTCGAGCACGAAGTCCTGCAGCGCTCCGCCGAAGTACCCGTCGTCATCGACTTCTGGGCCGAGTGGTGTCAGCCCTGCAAGCAGCTGAGCCCGGTCCTGGAGCGGCTGGCCGTCGAGTACAACGGGCGCTTCCTGCTCGCCAAGGTCGACGTCGACGCCAACCAGATGCTGATGCAGCAGTTCGGGGTCCAGGGGATCCCGGCCGTCTTCGCCGTCGTCGCGGGGCAGGCGCTGCCGCTCTTCCAGGGGGCCGCCGGCGAACAGCAGATCCGGCAGACCCTGGACCAGCTCGTACAGGTCGCCGAGGAGCGCTTCGGCCTGACCGGTCTGGCCGTCGACCCCGACGCGCAGCCGGGCGACGGTGCGCAGCAGGCGGCGCCGGCCGGACCGTACGACGCCCTGCTGGAGGCCGCCGTCCAGGCGCTGGACGCGGGAGACCTGGGCGGCGCCGTCCGGGCGTACCAGAACGTGCTGAGCGACGACCCGGCCAACACGGAGGCCAAGCTCGGTCTCGCGCAGGCGGAGTTGCTCCAGCGGGTGCAGGGCATGGACCCGCAGCAGGTGCGCAAGGAGGCGGCCGACAAGCCGGCCGACGTCGACGCGCAGATCGCCGCCGCCGATCTCGACCTGGTGGGCGGTCATGTCGAGGACGCCTTCGGGCGGCTCATCGAGACCGTGCAGCGCACGGCGGGTGACGACCGGGACGCGGTGCGGCGCCGGCTGCTGGAGCTGTTCGAGGTCGTGGGCCCCGAGGATCCGCGGGTGGTCGGGGCGCGCCGGGCGCTGGCGCGGGCGCTGTTCTGACCAGTTACTAAACGCCACGGCTTGTGATGCCGAGGTGAAAGATTTGCCGACGAGGCGTCAGGGCGACTCCGCTTTGCCAAATCTTGGTAATTGGAGCTGCTGTTACTCCGAGTAAATCAGAGCCGTTGATCTGTCTGGTTTCGTCCAGGGATCAACGGCTTTGCTCTGCCCTCGGATGCCACCCAGGGTTGTACTCCGAGACCGCTGGGTCGTTGTTCGGTTATCCGGCCGTTACTAGCGAGTAACGAACCCCCTTGTGCCCGGCGCGAGAATGCACCACGATCGGCCACGCTCGGTCCATTCCCGCACCCCCGGCAGCCGGTCGGGTCACGGGAGACTCTGGGTCCCCACCGAGCAGAGTCGGCGGCAGTGGCGCCGGCTCTTGGGCAGGGGGGTCTTCGTCGCAAGGCGAAGCCTGTCCAGAAGGTTGTGCGTGATGCGTGTCAGGCGCGACCAGTGGTTGTCGCTCGGGGGTGATCGCCGGTGATTCGGGCGCGGTTCGTGTCTTCGAGTGCAGGCGCTCTCCTTCCCGAGGACGTAGCACTTCTCCCATCCCTGCCTGGCTGAGCCGCCGACTGGGGCGAGTCCGGGCCAGGAGATGTACGTCCGAGAAGGAGGAAATATGGAGTCCCAGGTGCGTGGCGGGACCAGATGGAAGCGGTTCGCTGTGGTCATGGTGCCCAGCGTCGCCGCGACGGCCGCGATAGGTGTCGCCCTCGCGCAGGGCGCTCTCGCCGCTTCGTTCAGCGTCTCCGGGCAGTCGTTCAAGGTGTCGGCCGACGAGCTGGTCGGTACCGGCTTCTCGCAGTACGGCGCCATCGACAGCGGTTACACGCTGGACGGCAAGAAGACGGCCCACCCGGTGGCCGTCTCGGCGTTCAAGCACGCCGACATCACCAACCTGTGCCAGTCCGTGGTCACCCCGGACGTGCCGATCTTCGGATCCGTCAGCCTGATCCTGAGGGCCGGCGGCGCGGGTGCCGACAAGGTCCAGGCCGACAACATCTACATCGATGTTGCCGACCTCAACGCCGACGCGACGTTCGACAACATCGACATCGGTGTGGCTGCCAAGGACGCCGGCAAGGGTCCGGGCATGAAGGGCGGGGGCGAGCAGGCCAACCCGTACGGCTTCGCGCAGCAGGCCGACAAGGCCACGCTGGAGAACGTGAAGCAGACGGCGTGGGCCACCACCGCCGGAACCTTCAAGCTGAGCGGCCTGAAGATGTCCGTGTCGACGGGTTCGCACGAGTGCTACTGAGCACTCGCTGATGGGCGGGGGAGCCGGTGGCGCCCCCGCCCGTCCACACTTCGGCCGCGTCTTCACGCGCGGCACACATCACCACCACAGCAACGCCGCACCAGGGAGCTGTTTTCCATGAGCGCCGAGACTCCTGCCGCAACCGGCCAGTTCACCGCCCGGAGGCTGCAGTTCCGCGCCTGGCGGGGCAGCCGTCCGTTCTGGGCCGGTCTGTATGTCCTGCTCAGCGGTCTGCCGATCATGTACTTCCCGTACTTCCATCTCCAGCTCGGTCATCTGACGCTGGCCATGGCGACCACGGCCGGAGCGGGATCCCTGATCATCGGCGTGCTGCTCGTCGTCCTGGGCATCAGCCTCTGGTTCCAGAAGCACGTACGGACCTTCGCGGGCGTCGCCGCGATCCTGCTGGCGCTGGTGTCCCTCCCCGTGTCCAACTTCGGCGGCTTCGTCATGGGCTTCCTGCTCGCCCTCATCGGCGGAGCGATGGCCGTGGCCTGGTCGCCGGGCACACCGCCCCAGCCGGAGCCGCCGGCCGATGCCGCACCGGGCGAGGGTGGTTCCCCCGAGGCCGCACCGCTGCCCCCTCAGGGCGCGGACGGGGTGAACGCGATGAGTGACCTGTCAGGAACGAGCCCGGCCAACGGGGCGAACGGGAGGCACAGTGCCGGCTGACGAGGTGGCCCTCGGGACCGATGTGGACGGGTCCCGTGAGAGAACCGGGCCCCGCCACGCGGCACCCAGGAAGCCGCTGTTCACCAGGTTCCACATGCCGGCCGGCAAGGCCATCGCCTCCGTGGCGATGCCCACGGCGGTCCTGATGGGGATGGGCTTCACGTCGAGTCTCGCCCTTGCCGACAACGGCGGTACGTCCACGTCCAACAGCCAGAAGGCCGCGGAGTACAAGGATTGCGTCAAGGCGCTGGACGGCTCCAAGGACGCCTCGGCCTCGCCCTCGCCGTCCGCGAGCGAGTCCACCGGCACGGCCACGCCGAGCCCGACGGCCTCCGCCGACGGCAAGGACGCGAAGGACACCACCGGCTCGGGCCAGACCTCTTCGCCGGATTCGGGTTCCGCCGACAAGGCCACGCCCAAGCCGACGCCGTCCTCCGGCTCCGGTGCGGGATCGGGCTCGTCGGACTCGGGCAGCAAAGACACGGCCACGCCCACGCCGTCGGCGACCCAGAGCAGCGGTGGCGGCCTGCTGGACACCATCGGCACCACGATCGGTGACATCGGCAACGTCCTCACCGGCGGGGGCAAGGACTCCGGCACGTCCGCGAGCCCGACGCCGTCCGCGTCCCCGTCGTCCTCGTCGGCCGGTACCTCCGCAAAGACCGACTCCGGAACGGCCGACTCCTCCGGCACGGTCGGGGACACGGTGACCAAGGCCGCCGAGAAGGCCACGGACACCGTGAAGGACACCACCGACACGGCCTCCAAGACCGTCAAGGACACGGCCAAGACGGCCACGGACGCGACCAAGGCGGCCGGTGACGCGGCCGCGTCGGCCACGCCCAGCCCCTCCGCGAGCTCCACGACGTCCGCGGACGACTGCCCGGCGGCCACCGACGACAAGAGCGGCGTCGACAACAAGGTGCCGGTGGCGGACGACCCCTGGTACCTGAACGCCAGCTCGCTGTTGCTCAAGGGCGCCGACTACCAGGGCATCGTCGAGGTGAAGACGGCCGGCGGCACCACGAAGAAGGTGCTGAAGTACGTCATCTCCGGCGGCACGGACATCGGCGACCTGCACCAGACCGTGAACGACAAGCAGTCGGGCAAGACCTACCACGTGCAGGCCTCCGCCGGCTCGACGTCCACGATCCGCAACGGCGACACCGTGATGTACACCGAGAGCATCTCGGGCAACCTGTTCGGCCTGATCCCCGTGACGTTCAGCCCGGACAGCCCGCCCCCGCTCAACATCCCGCTGATCTACTTCACCCATGTGAAGGTGGTCCAGGCAGCACAGTTCGGCGGCTCCCTGCACGTGCCCGGCATGCACGTGTACACCACCGACTGAGCGCCCGCACAAGCCCGTTCGGGAGCCGCACGCCGATGGCCGCGCCACCCCCCAAGCCCGCCCGGCCCCAGCACAGACCCCCCACGGGGGCGAT